>JAAXVQ010000182.1 GCA_013335425.1 Candidatus Firestoneibacteriota bacterium
CGCCTACGCTTCCCTGCGATGTTTTAACCGTGGTTGTAATTGAATCATAGTATTTATCCGGCCCATACCCGGAAAACTCGATTGTCTGATCAAGGATCATTCTATTCGTGTTTAGAATCTTTTTTCCTGCTTTTCCGACAACTGCTTTAAACTTTCGGCCGGCTTGATTTATATGATTTAATAAATATTCGGACGATACTTTACTTTTATCTTTAATGGTTGCTCTCGCGATTTTCAAACTTTTTGCTCCGTTTTCCCCGAGCTCTTTCGCAGTCTGTTTCTCCGGCAACAGGGCGGTCATAATCATACTCTTGGTTACGCCGTGTATGGCAGTACCTATATAATCCGGTTTGAAAGTCTTACGGTTTTTAGTGCCTGCAATTTGAGGATTTTCTTTGCTGTTTAAAACCTTCCTATTCTCGTCACTCAGCCCGCGGGGGTTCTCGGGACCTCCGTTGCCACCAGGGCTGCCCTTACCTTGAAACAAATCATTTCCCGAATTTTGCTCCGCACGCCGGGCGCTAAGTTGGTCTTCAGCTTGTTTAGCTGATATTTGACCGGTAATCACCCGACTGTCATGTGGGCCCGAGTCGGAAATTTCCTGAGCGCATTTGGCGTTAAAGGCCGGTCGTAATGTCTGACGGGTTGAGTAGGTCTGCGTTCCGGCATGGGGGTAACGGCCGAAATAATTGACCAGGTCCTCTCGAGCAACGCTTTTAGACGCGCTTAAAACACGGGCTTTGTCCAGATAGGCTTGTGCCACATTGGCCGCATTGGCTTGATCGATCTGGATCTGCCGAAAAAGTTCGTCTGTGCCGCCGGGGTTGCCGGCATTGCCCTGGCCGATGTTATAGACCGGACCCGACACGCGTTGCAAAGCCGGCACCATTTGCGCCATACTCTGGATGGCGCCGGCCCAGTCAAAGCTGTTTCCGCTTTTGGTAGCTTTTAACACGTTTTTTCCAATGCCGTATATTTTGACGCCATCGTCCGCGTAGACGCGATACTCCCGGTATTTGGTCTTGGCTTCCGTGTCCAGGTAATCGCTCGCCAAATCCAATGCGAGCAAAATTGCCGAGGCATAGCTAAAATCTTCGGTTTTTTGTGATTTGGAATACGCGTCATAAAGACGGTAGAGTCCTGCCGCTGTGTGCACGTACTGATGAGTGTCCTTTCCCAAATAGGTGCTTAAACTTTCTGCTGCGCCTATATAGTCTTTCTCAAAGACAACCTCGTCCAGAGCGCTCTTGGCTGCCCGATATTTCGGGGGGATGAAACGGTCGCAGACATTGGAAACGCCTTTCCAATCTACCTTTTCCAATTCTTTTCCCCACAGCTCGGGACCGCCGCCGAGGGCGGCAAAGGTCTTTTGCAATTCCGTCCAGCGATCCCCAACCCAGGTTATGGTTCCCTGAATCGGATCGTTTATATTTGTCATCCATCCGGCGGCGTTTTCAACAAAATCAAATTTCCAATTGGACGAATTGATGATATCCGTCAGTTTCTCCCACCCAATGGCGGGATTGAAATTAATCCCATGCAAAAAGTTGTTTGCACCTGTCAGCACGTTGTTGCCAAAGTTCAAAATATTGTCGGAAAAATTTTCGACCTGCAACGAGGCCGTGACAAACATTTGCAGGCCTTGCCCAAGGTTTTCGACGACTTGCGTGAACTGCTCCTGCAGTTTCTGGAACAGGGGAACGGCGTCATGTGAACTGCTCAAACGCGCAAAGATGACGTCCATTTGCATCATGAACTTAGCGCCATAATCTTTAAACGCACCCAGATGCGCGGTGGTTTGCGAAAGCCAGGTATTTAAATCCAAGGGCTGGTTGCCGGTCAACTGATCCATAAGGCCGGTTATATCTTTGCTCAAACTGTCCAGGGAGTTGACCACTGCATTGGCCGACACATAGGCCTGTACATTGGTCACCAAGGTTTCAAATTGATCTTCCAGCATGGTCTTGACATTGGTGTAACGTTCAATCTGGGCCAGCAAGTCGGAATGTTTAAAATAGGCTTTCAAACCGTCCGAGGCCAATCCCATGGCCGCCTCCAGATACTGACTTTCGATGCCCCACCTTTTCATCAAGCTGCCGAGCTCCCCCTCGGCCAATTTGGCTGTCAACTGGACGGCACCCTCGTCCAAGCCGGCAACCAACCACCTTTTGGCTTCTGCCCGTAAGCCGTTGATCCGCTCCAAGTGCTTTCCCAATTGTGTCTGTTCAAACCATTTTTGAGCTTCAACCCCGCCCGCAGCGACCACGTGCTTGAATTCACCCTTCAAATCCCGCAAGTGTTGCATTTCTTGCAAAGCCGGATTGGACGCAATAACCTGCGCAAACGCGTCATGCCGCAAGTTCTGCAAAACTTCGTTGTCGGCGGCCAATGAAGACCAATCCGGCAGGCTTGCTCTTCCTGGGAGGGACAAAGAAAATTGAGTGAGTTGGGACATATCGATTTTTGAATATTTCTGGGTGACGGCTTGGAAAACAGCGGCCGCATCCGCACTTTTTATTTCTGCGATTTGACGAATAAGGTCTTGCGTAAACCCGCTCTGTACTTGTTCCAACGCCTGCAGTTGGCTCCGGACAAACGCAAAAGCTGAAGTCCGGGCTTGTTCCCGAAGGTAATTGGTGGTGTGCTCGGCGAATCCGACATCCGCTGATGGAAACTTGGAGATGCGAGCCTGGAGAACCGAAACCTGACGATCCAGCAAGCCTTGTGCTTGGTCACAAGCTTGTTCAGCTTGGGCCTGAATTTTATGACGTTGTTGGCGCGCTTGAGTTTGCCGGATGCATTCGGCACCTTGGTCGCCGGTCTCCCTCCCCTGCGATGCGGCCCGGACCACTCCGGCAGCATGCATGTCCCACCAGGTTTGTGAATTTTCTTTTTTTTGTTCAACCTCCGTACTCATTTGGCGCAACCAACCGATGGCGTCCTTTACCTGACGCGTAAGCGACGCTTGCACGACCGTATTTACCCTCGCGCTTACCCGACGGGCCAAAAGATCGCTTAAGCGGTTGCTGCCTGAAACCGCGTCTTTGAGTACCGGCGCGATTTCCTTGGCATAGGCTTTGCTCAATCCCGGTGCTCGGGCTTCCCATAGGCTTTCCAGGCGCTTAGCGGCGTACGCCACCCCGCCCTCCATGAGCATTTCCCTCACCCGTACCCGAGCGGAAGCTTCCCCAGACACCAGCCCCACGGCCAATTGAATTTTCTGCCGTTGTTCGGAGAGGTCGCGCAACCGGTTGCCAAACTGTGCGCTTTCCAAGGATCGTTTTCGCGTTCCACCCAGATCATCATACGCCTGCTGTACTTGAACTTCGCCTCGGGCGAGGGCATCCGCAACTGAGGCCCGTCGGTAATCTTCCAAAGCCTGCGCGACATCACCTTTATCCATTTGTTCGCGCACTCGGGCAGCTTTACTCTGTTGTTCCAAAAACGCCAAGCGGTCCTGGGCTTCCGCAAGAAAAGCGCTCTGCTCTATTGCCTTCCCTTTGTTCCCGGCTTGGGGGGCAAAGCCGGACATCGAAATTTTCGCCTCGCTCGTGCGCAGGTTAACCTCTGAGGCAGTGAATGAAAATAATTCCTTTGAGCTCAGTTTTTTCTCGGTACGATCTGTTGATTCCGAACTTCCCGGAAGGCTCAGGGACTCGGAAACGACATTCAAATTTCTCTCGATTTTTTGCAGATCTTCCAGAGACACAGGAGCATGGGTCAAAGGCAGAAGATCGTCTTCAACGAGCTTCGGATTAAGCTTGTTTTTTATATAAGCCGGTGCGCCTGACAAGCATTGCGAGAGATGGAGCGTTCGAACATTTAGTTCGACGCAATAGGCAGCATATTCTTTTCGGGCTTGGGTTAAAGCTGTTTGAACACTCTGTGGCCAGGCGGCAGCCGCTTGCTTAGCAACTTTTTGCGCCACAGCCAAGGCGCGGCTCAAAGCCGGAGACTGGGCTGTTTGGATTTGCAAGTTTGCAACAGCTTGTGCATAATTCTGCATGGCCGTTTCTAAGTTTTCCCTGCGGCGGGCATTGTCTTCCATTTGCCGGATACGCCGAACCTGCATTTGCGCCAGACGCGTTTGTGCGGCTAAGTTACGCAGGTCACAGCGCCATTGTCGAAATTGGGCTTGCTCCCGAACTTCCAGCAAACCGGCTACGACCTCGTCGGCCCTTGCCTGCTTTTGATTGAGGCTTTGGTGGTAGCCGCACACCTTGGCGATCTGACGTTTTAAAAACTCGCTTTGCTCTTTTTGCCTCCGGGCATAAATCCAGAATTTCTCCCTATTGATGGATTGCGATAAACCGCTAGGCAGCTTCAAAGCTTCGATCCGGCCTACCCAGGCATAACCATCAAACTCCCTGAAAATGTCCGCCCAAGATTGAAGCTGTTCAAGCAGCCGTTGCACTTGCTCCCGACGCATGGTTGATTGATCCAGCAAAACGCGCAGACGACCGTCTCCTTCTCCCCGACTCTTTGAAGTCCCCGCACCCTCACTTGAAATGTTTTGTGCCGTTATCTGCTTGGCCTGCTGTTCGAGGTCAGCCTGATTTTCCAGTTCCTCCAACTGCCGTGTTATTTCCGTCAGTTGGGCACTCGCTGCTCGCGCACGGTCTCCTGCGTTTCGTGCCTGCTCTAAGCCATTGGCTGCTTGTTGCCAGGCATATTGCTCGCGCGCCAAAGCTTGTCGCTGACGTAAAGCCGACCAACCTTGCCTGACCAAAACTTGATGCACCTGCTCTTGCTCCATCCAAGGGTTTAATGCTTGACCTGCCCCCTTGGCCATCAACACCTGTCTCGTTTCCGCATCCAATTTTGAGGAAGCCAACGTCAAGCCGCTCCCTTGCGTCAGAGTTGCTAAAGCTTTCCGTGAAGAGGCGGACGGCTTGTACCCGTCGATTTCCAAAACAGCGGTCTCGTGTTCCATACGTGCGAGTTCCCGACCAATCTGCTTTTCCAAAGTTTGCTCTAACAGGTTCCGTTCGCGAAAGGCGCCGCCATGCTTCAAGCATCCCCAAGCTTCTCGAAACGCTTGCG
>JAAXVQ010000183.1 GCA_013335425.1 Candidatus Firestoneibacteriota bacterium
GCGCGCGGTTTCGGGTTTCGTTCGGATCGGTTTCCATGTTGTCTAATTCCTCGGCTCCGGAGCGGCGGTTGAGCAGGTATTTCCACGCCCCGGACCGCAGTCCATAACGGGGGTCGCTGAAGGTGGTGTAGAAAAAAGCGGTCCGCGGGGGAGAAAGCGTCACGACGCTTTCTCCGTCGCACCCGGGCGAAGCATAGCCCAACAAATCCAAGATCGTGGGCAGCACGTCAATATGCCGGGTCAAGGACGAAAGACGGCCGGGTTGGAGCAGCCGGGGATTGTGCAACAGAAAAAGGGTGCGTACGTTTTCTTCGTAAAGATATACGGAATGAAGCGTGTTGCCGGGGTGCTGTCGAAACGCCTCGCCATGATCGGATACGATCACCAGCAGGGTGTTTTCCGCCCGACCGTTTTTAGCCAGGACTTCGGTTAATTGCCCGACCAGGGCATCGGCAAAGTGCAGGGAACTCTGATAGCGCGCGAAATCCGTGTTGCCGGCGTTGACTTGGAAAGCCGGATCGGGCAGGTCGTAGGGGTGGTGCGGAAAATAAGGGCTGACCACGGCGAAGAATTTTTTTTCAGCGGTATGTTGCAGGAAATCATCCAATGCCCCGGGCAAAACCCGGTCGTCCAGGCAGTCGGAATATTCCCGCCAACCCGGATAGCGCTTTTTTAAGCGCTGCCTGTCCAGGACTTCGTCGAACCGTCCCTGCAGGAATTCGTTTTGCGAATACGTGCGCCCGTTGGAAGAGGTTAAAAATAGGGAACGGTAGCCATGCGTTTTCAAGATTTCAGGCAGCGAGAGGTCGGGTTTGGCGCGCAGAATGAAATCTCTCCAACGTCGGGTGGCATAGGAGTAGCGCCCGGTGAGCAGGGAGTACCAGCTTTTTAATGTCGCCGGTTCCTGGCAATAATGGTTGGTGAACATCAGAGACGCGGCCCCCAGGCGCGTCAAATTGGGGGTCAAGCCGGCGGGCACGGCGCGCGTCAATCCCGCGTATTCCGGGGTGGTGGATTCGAGGATCAGCAGCAAGACGCTCATGTTTTGCCGTTCGGTCGGAGGCAGGCGCCGGACAAACGACAAATGCGGCAGTTTGGCGGTGTCGGGGTTTATCCGGCGGGCGGCCCGCGCCGCCGGCTCGGGTGTGATGAAGGAGAGCAGTTCTATCAAGGGGTTTTTGTCCAACGCCTGCCAATTGGCCGGGGGCAGGGCGTGCCCCCAAGGTGAAAAGCCCAGGCTCCAAACCAACACCAGCACCAAGCCGGTCGCGCGGACAGCCTGGGTTGATTTTCCCCGGCTCGGCCGGTGTCGGGCCGCCGCCCGCGTGCTCCAGGCATAGGCCAGGCAGGCCGCAGTCCCGGCCAGGGTCCCCCAGCTGATTTCTTGACCCAGGGTTTTCCAGTAGGAACTCAGCCGATCGATTTGGGTCCAGAAACCGTAATTAAAAAAATCATTAAAGTAAGAATAAAATTGAAACGAAAAACCGAGATACCCCACCAGGCAGGTGAAAAAGATTCCGAAAATCCGGGCCCGGGTCCTGCTTGCGGCGGGAAAACGGGTGGTCCAGGCAGGTTCCCACCAGTCCCAAATAAGGCCGACAAATATGGCCGCCGTTAAGTCCGACCACAGCAGCCAGGGCCATTGAGACCAGACCTGGGGAGGAAGAGCCTTTTGCTGGGCAAGACATAAAATTTGGTATGACCGCAGACCTAATTGCAGGGCGAAGAGAGAAAGCGCGTGCCAGGGAAACATGGGACCGCCGTTCGAGAAACCATGATGATTTTCACACGGGTGCATTGTACCCGTCTTTCTTTCCGGTAACAAGCATTCCGTGGGCATCTTTCCGGCGTTGGGCCTTGACGAACAGAAATAAATCCCTTAATCTGTTGCCAGGCAGCTGCCGGGTTTGGTTGCGAAGTTGTGATGTTCACGTTATTTGAGGAGGCGAAAATGCCGGCTTGGAAAAGTTTTTTTTGGATGCTGTTTTGGTTGCTGGGAGCGGTTGGAACTTTGGCCGCCGGAACCTGGGCTGAAGAAGCGGCTAAACTTTCGGAGACTAACCGGTCCGTCACGCTGCTGGAGGAAGCGCCGGCGTTTACCGCCGAGTCCACGCAGGGTAAGATTAATTTTCCCAAGGATTACAAAGGCAAGTGGGTGATTCTGTTTTTCTATCCGGCGGATTTTTTGCCGGTTCCGGCCACTGAGGTGTTGACGTTGGCGGCCATGAACCCCGAGTTTCGCGCGCTTAACTGCGAAGTCTTGGGTCTTTCGGGAGACGGTCTTTCCGCCCACTTGGGCTGGCTGCGCTCCCTGCAGGAAAAAGTGGTCTACAAGAACATGCGGGGCGTGAACGTGAATATTCCCCTGATCGACGATATCCGGCAGGAAATCTTGAAGAAATTCGGCGGCGGTGCCAATGGTTTGTTTGTCGTGGACCCGAAAGGACGGATCCGCGCGGCGTTGTCCTACCCGCCGGCCGTAGGGCGGAATTTTATGGAAATTAAACGGATGCTGGTGGCCTTGCAAACTGCAGACGGTTACACCATCAACACTCCGGCGGACTGGCAGCCTGGGGAAGATGTCCTGTTGCCCCTGCCGGCAACCTTGGGTACGGCGCGGGAACGGTCGGATGCGGCGGGCAAGGATTACTACAACTTGGATTGGTATTTGTCTTTAAAAAAATTAGGTAAAGATTCGATTCCTCCGGCCCCGATAAAAAAAGAGCGCTAGTTTTTTGAGGGCCGCAAGGGATATGGGGATTTTTGCCTGGCTTGGGGAAGCATGCCCGAAACTTACCGGTGGATGATTTTAGGTTTGGCCGTCGTGGTCTTGTTGGCCGAACAGATGCTGGAACGCCTGAACCGGAGGCATCTGGAGTTGCACGGCTTGGAAATTCCCGAAGGTTTTGCCGGCGTGGTGGATGCGGCTCTGCTGGCCAAAACGCGCGAGTATACGCTCGCCAAAATGGAGTTTTCCACCTGGGTCAACCTGGCGAACGCCGCAGGCCTGCTGGTGTTTTTTTTCACACCCGTATGGGACCTCTGCAACACCTTGATTTTATCCTGGAAACTGCCTGCTTGGCTGCAGGGCAGCGTGTATTTTGTCGTTCTGGCATCGGCCGCTTCGTTGCTTTCCCTGCCGTTTTCGTGGTATCAGACGTTCAAGTTGGAGGCACGCTTCGGCTTTAACACGCAGACCTTCGGCCTTTGGATCACGGATGCCCTCAAAGCATTGCTGCTTTCCGCGGTTTTGCTGGGTTTGCTCTCGGCCGGCGGTTTGTGGCTGGTGGCGCGTTTCCCCCAGACCTGGTGGCTTTGGGTTTGGAGTTTTTTCTTCGGCTTCAGCTTGTTTCTAATGGTGATTTCACCTTATGTCCTCGAACCGCTGTTCAACAAATTCAAACCCGTGGACCGGCCGGAGTTGACCAAAGCCATTTCCGCCCTGCTGGCCCGGGCGGGCATCCGCGTATCGCGCGTGTTTGAGAGCGACGCTTCGCGGCGCAGCCGGCATACCAACGCTTATTTTTCGGGCATTGGCCCCGTCAAGCGCATCGTATTGTTTGACACCCTGCTGGAGAAAAATACGGTTCCGGAATTGTTGGCGGTGCTGGCGCATGAAGCCGGGCATTGGAAAAAAAAGCACCTCTTTAAAACGTTGGCCTGGATGGAAAGTTTAGCTCTGGCGGGCTTTTACGTGGCACACCAGGTCTTACAAGCACCGTGGATTTCACGGATTTTCGGCCTGGGTCATCCGTCATTTTTGGCAGACGTCATTGGATTGCTTTTTGTGGCTTCCTTGCTCGGTTTTTTCCTGGAACCGGCCGTTAATTACCTTAGCAGGCAACACGAACGTGAGGCGGACGGCTTTGCCGCAGAATTGACCGGAGAACCCCAAGCCTTGGCCGCCGCCTTAATTTCGCTGGTAAAAGATAATTTAAGCAATTTGCATCCGCACCCCTGGTATGCGGCTTTTCATTTTTCACATCCGCCCTTGGTGGAACGCGTGCGCCGATTACAGTCATTGCCGATCCGGCGGCAAAGGTGAGGAGCTTTTTTGACACCCGACACTGATTTTGAAATTACCCCTTTGAGCGCCAATTCGTTGGCGGAAATGATCCGGCTGACCAGGTTGTATTTTCAGGAACAGGATTTGGTGCCTGAGTTTCATGCCCTGGACCAGGATTTAACCCAGCCGCTGATCGTGTATGCGCCTCCGCGGGGAAATTTTTGGCTGGTCCGTGCTTCCGGTCAGGAGGAACGTGCCGTCGGCATGTTGGGGGTTATGCCCTTGGCCAAGCGGACGTGCGAAATTAAAAGGCTTTATTTGGCCTCGGAATACCGCGGGAAAAAATGGGGCGGGAAATTGCTGGAACACGCTCTGGCCTTTGCCCGCCGCGCCGAATATTTGGAAGTGCTGGTTTCCTTGCAACATGAACAAAAAGCGGCGCTGAATTTGTTTGCCCACCAAGGATTTAAGCCCTGCGCCCGCTTCAGTGAGCATCAGCATGCGGGTATTTTTCTTACCTTGAAGTTGAACACGTAAGCTTCCCTCCGCCCGGCGGAGCATCCGCCGAGCGGAGGGAAGCGACTCCTCGTTTATCCGATGGCCGCAGAACCGGTCTCGCCGGTCCTGACCCGGATGCATTGCGGCAAATCCAAAACGAAAATTTTGCCGTCGCCGATGTTGCCGGTACGGGCGCCGCGGATAATGGCGTCGATGGTGGGCTGGACGAAGTTGTCGTTTACGGCAATCTCGAGTTTGATTTTCGGCAGGAGGTTTATTTCCACCACCTGGCCGCGGAAGCTCTCGGTGTACCCCATCTGCTGCCCGCAACCGCGCACATGCGAGACGCTCATTTTGAAGATCTCGGCAGCAAAGAGTTCCTTCTTAACGTTTTCAAATTGTTCGGGCTGAATAAAGGCTTCAATTTTTTTCATGATGCGAAATCCTCCGGGTTAATGTAGGGGCGTATCGCGATACGCCCCTACGAATTTAACGCCTTTATCCAGACCGAACAAGTTAAAA
>JAAXVQ010000184.1 GCA_013335425.1 Candidatus Firestoneibacteriota bacterium
GAAATCCTTATCAGCAAAAGGATTTCCGATCCGAGCGAGCCTCTCCGAGGCGAGCGGCTTGCGCACCTGGACCCCAAGCGCCGATCCACCCGGGTTTTTCATTACCCGGTTCGAGGAAAAAACGTCTTCGTTTTTCCGATCACGAGTCCAGCCCTCAGGGCCGGGACGTCCGCATGACCGTCTCTGGGGCCGGTTGGGGCCGGTCTTACGACTTTAAAAAGACGGCGTAACAACGAAAGGCCGCGTAAAGGTCGGCCTTGCTGGAAATTTCCTGCGGCGAATGCATGGAAAGCAGGGGCGGACCGGCATCAATGGCGTCCATGCCGTAGCGCGAAAAAAACTTGGCGATCGTCCCCCCGCCGCCCAAATCCAATCGCCCGAGTTCCCCAGTCTGCCAGGGAATTTTCTCCTCATCCAAAAGACTCACCAGGCCGGACATAAACTCCCCGGAGGCTTCTTGCGTATCGTACTTGCCGCCCCCGCCGCCGTATTTTTCCACGGAAATGCCGTTGCCCAAAACCGAACAATTGCGGGCGTCGCTGATTTCCTTAAAATTGGGATTTAGCGCCTCGGTCACGTCCGCGCTGATGGCAGCGGCCTTCTCTAGGACTTCCCCCACGGTCAGCCCGACGCCCAGTTTGCGCAGGATCTCGGCTGCGAAATTTTCCAGCATTTGGCTTTGCGCTCCGGTATCCCCGTCCGAGCCGATTTCTTCCTTGTCCACGAACAAACCCACGGCCACGCCCCGCGGGGCCTGCAACCCCAGAACCGCTTCCAAAACGCCGAAGGCGCAGGCGCGGTCATCCTGGCCATAGGCCGCGACCAAAGCGCGGTCAAACCCCACATCCACCGGTTTGGCGGCGGGCACGAAAGAAACGTCCGCCGAAAGCAGATCGCGTTCCACCATGCCGTACTCGCGGTGCAAATACTCCAACACCGCCGCCTTGACTTTCTCGGTCTCCTCACCCTCCAAAAAAGGGCGGTTGGCAACCAGCACGCGCATGTTTTCGCCTTCCACCACTTTGCGGGCCTGTTTGTCCATCTGCTCCCGGGCCAAATGCGGGGGCATGTCCGGGATGAGAAACTGCGGCTCTCCGATTTTCTCTCCGATCACAAACTGTTTCACGCCTTGACGCGTATGCACCACGGCGTGCAGACTCAAGGGAAGATTCACCCAATGATATTTTTTAATGCCGCCGTAATAATGTGTCTGCAGCAAGGCCAGCGAACTGTCTTCAAACAGCGGATTGGGTTTCAAATCCAAACGCGGGCTGTCCACATGCGCACCGACCAAACGCCAGGCGTCTAAATTTTTGCCGATCACGGCAACTGCCAAAGCCCGCCCCTTGATGTTTTTATAAACCCGTTGTCCGCTTTTTAACTGCTGGCAATCCTCCAAGGGCTTAAACCCCTGAAACTTTAATTCCTTCTCTATCCAGACCACGCACTCCCGCTCGGTTTTGGCATGACCTAAAAAGCGTTTATACTTTTCCGCATACGCCTCCGCAGCCAAACGCTCATTTTTCGTGAACTGCTCCCAAGCGGACTTGGGCTTAAAAGCCCAATGTTTAATCTTGGATGCCTTGGTTTTTTTCGAAGACTTTTTTTCTTTAGGCACGATAAAAACCTCCGACATAGGTGAGTGCTATTTTCTTAAAAAAATCCCCCCGCAGGCTTTTTCGGTCGAACTATCTAGCCCCTGGGGCGTTCAGACTTCCCGCTCATCGTGCTCCGCCCGAAGCTCTTTGCGGGTGCCGCGGACCGTGTTGCGACCTCCGCGTTTGGCGCGATACAGCGCCCGGTCGGCCGCTTCAATAATCTCTTCGGCCGTATTCCCGTCCTGCGGAAAAGTGGCCACGCCCAAGGAAACAGTCACATGTTCCAGGACACCGTCCGGACGTTTGGCCCCGAACTTCCGATCTTCGACCGCTTGGCGAAGACGCTTGGCCAGCTCCATGGCTTCGGGGTAATTGGTTTCCGGAAGGATGACGGCAAACTCGTCTCCGCCGTAACGGGCGACAATGTCCGAGTCGCGCTTGTTTTCCATAAACAAGTTAGAAACCGCCTGCAACAAGTGGTCCCCGTGACGATGACCCAAGTGATCGTTGTACGATTTGAACTTGTCCATATCCATCATGAGCAGGCTCATGACCCGGTTATACCGGCGCGTGCGCGCCAATTCATGCCGGATTTGTTCCTGAAAATACCGGTGATTGTAGAGGCCCGTCAAACCGTCTTCATTGACAAACAGCAACAGCGAATCCAGATCTTTTTCCGGGAGCAGGCGCAGATCTCGCGCCCAGCCTTTGAAATTATCAAAAAAATCCAAAACCGCCACCCGTACGCCGACGTTCCGGCCCAATTTTTCCGAGAGGAAATATTTATGCGCCAGCAATTCCTGCCAAAGCGCCTGGGCTTCTTCCGGTGCCAGAAATTTATGCGTCAAAGCCATGAGCAGGTCGGAATAGAGTTCTTCGCCGCGCTTGGCCCGGAGTTTTTCCAAATGTTCCCACATGTTCCTGGGGACGCGTTCTATGTCGCCGGCAAAATAATCGAGCACCTCTATGTCCTTGGACAACCATCCGGAAATGCTCTCTTGGCCCAATAAAAGCGCATGCATGTTGGCAAAATCCACCGCATGCGCCGAGGCCGAGACCGGCCGGAACCCCGGTTCCGGCATTTTCTGGTCATCCACTACCCCCATGCTTTTTCCCGCTCCTTTTCGGCCGTTCGGCTCCGGCACCATGCTTATTTTGTGCTTGGAAAACACATCTGTCAAGGGCCAACCCTGGGGAGAAGTGGCCAAAAAAAAGCCGGGCAGCAATGCGCCGCCTCTGCCGCACTGTTGCCCGGCGAAATCCCGCGCTGGATCTTTAACTATGAAATCCGGGAATACGGTTGAAATCGAAACCAGTTTCCAGCAAGGCCGCTTCAAACCCAATGACGGACAATCCCAAATCCATGAGGCGTTTAAACTGCAACGCACCAGCCGTGCGCCCGATTTGGATGGACCCGATAACCCTGCCGTCGCGCAGGAAAACTTTGACCCAATTTTCCGGAGTTCGACGCACTAAAGTCTGCGCCAAGGGCGCGTGAATGTCACCCTGGGAACAGAGTTCCACCCCTGCCACTTTCAGGGTGGTTGAAGGCACCAGGCCCGGATAATGGGTGTCGCCGCCGGCCGCATTGGTGCCCGCCACCCGTCCCATGGCCTGACTGGCGGCCCATAAGCCGGCTACGGTTCCCCGCCACTCGGCCACATCTCCGGCCGCAAAAATGTCCGGGAGCGTGGTCTGCATGCGGTCATCAACCAAAATACCGCGATTGGTTTTAATCTCCGACCCCTGTACCAATTCCGTGCGCGACCGAATACCCGCTGAGAGCAGCGCCAGGTCGGCCTTGATTTCCAACCCCTGGTTTAAGCGGATCACCACCTGTCCTTCCCGCTGCTCCAAGGCGGAGACACCCGCCCCTAGAAAAAACTCAAAACCCGCCGGAATCAGTTTTTCCTGCAAAAGCGCTGAACCCTCTTGGTCCACCTGACGCGGCAGAAGCCAAGGTGCGACTTCAATGACCACCACGCGCAACCCCAAACGGGTTAAAGCTGCACCTGCTTCCAAGCCCAGCAAACCGCCCCCGATGAGGGCGGCGGTCTGCTTTCCTTGGGAATACCGGCGCAGGTTCAGCGCGTCCTCGGCCGTGCGCAGCACAAAGACGTTTTCCAACGGCAAACCCGCAATCGGCGGTTGTACCGGCGCTCCCCCCATGGCCAAAATCAGCTTCCGGTAAGGCAATTCTTCGCCGTTGCTCAAAAGCAGACAATGCCGCCCGGCGTCCAAGCTTACCGCATCCAAACAGAGCCGCAGGTTTAAATTGCGGGCTGCGTACCAATCGTCCGGATGCAGGCGGATGGCGCCGGGTTCGATTTGCCCCGCGACCACTTCGGGTAAACGCGGCCGGGCGTAGCACGAAAGGCTCTCGCCGCCTATAATGGTCACCGGGGTCGTGCCGTCGAGCTCGCGAAAAGCCTGGGCTGCGGCCGCACCGGCGGGACCATGCCCCACCACCACCAGTCCGGGTTGTTCGGCCACCTTAGTAATTCTCGGTGAACAACTCGAAATATTTCTGCGGATGACGGCACGCCGGGCAGGAAGCCGGGGCTTCAGGGCCTTCGTGGATATGCCCGCAGTTGCGGCACTTCCATTTTACGCTGCCGCTTTTCTTGAACACTTGCTGTTTTTCGACATTGGCCAGCAATTTCAGGTAGCGGGCTTCATGCGCGGCTTCCACCTTGGCAATATGTTCGAAAGTTTCCGCCACTTCCAGAAAACCCTCTTCCCGGGCGATTTTAGCGGCTTCGGGATAAAGCTTGGTCCACTCCTCATGCTCGCCGCCGGCGGCCGCCTTTAAATTCTCGGCCGTCGTGCCGATGGTGCCGGCAGGATACATGACCTGGATTTCCACCATGCCGCCTTCCAAAAATTTAAAATACCGCTTCGCGTGTTCTTTCTCGTTATCGGCGGTTTCCTTGAACAATTCCGCAATCTGCAAGTAGCCTTCTTTTTCAGCCACCCCGGCCGCATAAGTATAACGGTTGCGCGCCTGGGATTCTCCGGCAAATGCCGCCAACAAATTCTTCTCGGTTTTCGTGCCCTTAACGCTCTTGCTCATGAATCCGTCCTCCTGAATAATTTTTGCCTGCTTTTTTTATGCAGGCTGAACAAATACCCCGCATCTGAACCTCGAGGGTTTCCACCCCGTGTCCCTTCCCCGCCAATTGCCCCAACTCCCGGCGGACGTCCGCGGACATGG
Source organism: Candidatus Firestoneibacteriota bacterium (assembly GCA_013335425.1). GTDB lineage: Bacteria > Oederibacteriota > JAAXVQ01 > JAAXVQ01 > JAAXVQ01 > JAAXVQ01. Next base: position 4,813 of record JAAXVQ010000184.1, read on the forward strand.
GCAAATCATACACCGCGCCGCAATTTCGGCAATAAAAATGTGCATGCGGTTTCAAATCCGCGTCGTAACGAGCCTGCGTCCCCTGCCCGGTCAACTCACGAATTTTCCCCTGTGCTTTCAATATGGCCAGGTTCCGATAGACGGTCCCCAAGGAAAGCCCCGGTATCTCGGGGCGCACCCGGGCATGCAACGCCGCCGCCGTGGGGTG
>JAAXVQ010000512.1 GCA_013335425.1 Candidatus Firestoneibacteriota bacterium
ACCCTCATCACCAAATTGGAATTGGGCGGCGCCCAGCAGGTGGCGCTGTATACGGCTCAACATTTGCCGTCGGCTCAGTATGAAAAATACCTGATCGCCGGGCGCGGAGGGCTGTTGGACCCTGCAGCCCGCGCTCTAGAACACGTCGACGTCCGCTTGTGGAAAGCTTTCAAGCATCCGATCCGTCCCTGGTTTGATTTCTGGACTGCCTGGCGCCTCGCGGTTTTTATGCGCCAACATAAAATTCAAATCGTGCATACCCACAGCTCCAAGGCCGGGCTTTTAGGTCGCCTGGCGGCGCACTGGGCCCGGGTGCCCTTGGTTGTCCACACGGTTCACGGCTGGCCTTTTCATGAACGCCAGCATGCCTGGGTGCGGTTCTTGTACGTAGCCTTGGAGCGTTGGGCCGCCCGGCATACGAACGTGCTTATTGCCGTGTCCCAGGCGACCCGCGACGCGGGTTTAAAGCAGGGAATTGGCGCGCGGGCGCAATATGCCGTAATCTATCCCGGGTCGGATCTGGGTGAATTTCATGCCGGTACTTCGGCGCAAAAGCGTGCGGTGCGGCAAGAATTCGGGTTTGACACCCAGGCGCCGCTGGTGGGTATGGTGGCTTGCTTGAAGCCCCAAAAAGCCCCAGTGGATTTTGTCAAAGCCGCAGGCCGGGTTCACCAGACCAACCCAAGAGTCCGCTTTCTGCTGGTAGGCGACGGGCCGCTTAAAGCCCGCGTTGAAGCTGAAATAGCAGCGCAAGGGCTGGACCGGATTCTGGTTTTGGCGGGCTGGCGTCAGGATGTGCCCAGGCTCATGCGGGCCTTTGACCTTTTGGCCCACTCGTCTTTGTGGGAAGGGTTGCCGTGCGTTTTTTCCCAAGCTCTGGCGTCGGCCGTGCCCGTGGTGGCGACTCAGGTGGCCGGGGCAGGAGAAATTGTACAGGTAGGTAAAAACGGGTTGTTGGTACCCCCGGCTGAACCTGAAAAACTGGCCCAGGCCTTGATTCGAGTCTTGGAAAAACCGGTTCTAATCCGGAAAATGAAAAAAATGTCGCAAGGAAGCACCCAGGCCTTTACTTTTCCAGTCATGCAAAAACAGATACAAAAACTGTATCAAAAACAATCTGAAATCAGATTAAAAAACCACTAAAACGAAATAAAATCCGCTTGATTTTTATTTAGTATTCGCATAGGATTAACTCCACAGCCAAACGCCGCTTTGAGGCCAAACGCCTTAAGCGGCGTTTGCATGTTCGTTCGGCGGTTTTAGTTCCTGGAATGATTGTTTGAGGAGAAGATATGGATCGTTTGGAACGCTTCCGCCACGAAATTAAAAAACAGGGATGGGATGCGGCTTGGGTTACCAAGGCCGCCAATCGGCAATATTTGAGCGGCTTCACGGGGAGCGCCGGCTGGGTTTTAGTCCCGGCAAGAGGCCAGGCGGTTTTAGTCACAGACGGGCGCTATACTGAGCAAGCCCGACAGGAAGCCCGGAAATATAAAATTATTATTTCCGTCAAAGATCCCATGGCGGTTTTGTCCGAGTGGTTGAAAAACCAAAAAATATCGAAATTGGCCTTTGAGGATGACGATGTAAGTGTGGCTGCCTGGAAAAAGATCAAGTCTTTGACCCGTG
>JAAXVQ010000185.1 GCA_013335425.1 Candidatus Firestoneibacteriota bacterium
TCTTTTTAAGTACTGAATTCGAAGGGGGAAGGCACCAGGGGCGGGTGGATAAAATTCTAAGAACTAAGAACTAAGAACTAAGAACCAAGAACCAAGAACCAAGAACCAACCGCAATGGAAATTCAGAGAAAATTTCTGAAAGATGCTGAAAAGATTAGCTTTGACCTGGATCACAGGCGAAAGCTGGAACATAATATTTCCAGGTATAATGTAAATGTCCTGAAAGGTAAACAGCAGTTCAGCGACCTGGAGCTGGCCAGGAAAAAGGCAGCCAACCTGAAACATAAGATCCTTAATGATCTTGACAAATACCTGATTGAATTCGAGCTGAATTTTCAGAAAAACGGCGGGAAGGTGATTGCGACGGAATTGACGGCTGCCGATCGGACCTTGCGCCGCAAACTTCACCAGACCGTGGCGCGCGTGACCGAGGACTTGGATCACGACTTTAAGTTCAACACGGCCATTGCCGGCATGATGGAATTGGTCAATGACCTGACGTCGCTGCCGGAGAACATTCATGCCTCGGTGCTGCGGGAGGTGGGCGTGAACCTGGCCAAACTCTGCGCGCCGTTTTTTCCGCACTTGGCCGAGGAACTTTGGGAAGCCTTGGGGAACGCCCCTTCGGTGTTTGGTCAGAGCTGGCCCAAGTGGGACAAGGCCGTGGCCACGGAAGAAAGCGTCACGGTGGTGGTGCAGGTCAACGGAAAGTTGCGCAGCAAGCTGGACGTGGCGGCCCAGACCCCGCAGGAAACGCTCACGGCCATGGCCTTGGCAGACCCCAAGGTGATCGCCGCAGCCGAAGGGCGGGAGCCGAAAAAAATCATCGTGGTGCCGGACAAACTGGTGAATGTGGTGTTTTGAAATTGAGGCGTGATAAAGGTTTCACCGCCAATGCGCCAAGATGCCAAGGAAACCAAGACGGGCGAAGGAACCTGTGGACAAGAATGGTTCGGCAGGAAAGCACGAGAAATCATCCGGGGGGTGTGTTGATGAAAAAACCTGCAATGATGAAAATGATGGCGGTGATGGTATTGGGTTTTAGTCTGGCAGCACTTTCGGCCTGCACGGACGTGGCGATTCGTCCGGGGATGCCCTCCTATATGAGCAAGATCGCCATACCGACGTTTCAGAACCGGACCGGTCAGCCCAACTTGGAAAACGAAATGACGCAACAGTTCAACCAGGACTTTATGGTCGACGGGCGTTTGGAAATCACGGACCCGGACAAAGCCAACGCGCTCTTGTTGGGAACGGCGGTAACCTACCAACTGGAGCCGCTGTTGATGGACGTGCACAACACGCCGCAACAGTACAAGATGCGCATCATCCTTTACCTGGCGTTAAAAGACGTCAAAGCCGGGAAGAACCTATGGGTGGAGGAAAAGTTTGAGGACTCCACCACCTACTACGTGGCCAACAACCTGAACGTGCCGCCGGAGAACGAGCAGGATGCGCGCAAACGCCTTATCCAGCAGCTCAGCCGCCGCTTGATCGCACGCGTGATCGAGGGCTTTTAGTGGCCAAGAAGCGGATTTACTATTCCGAGTTTCGGCGGAGCCTGGAGAGTGAAGCGCTCAAACCCGTGTATTTGTTCTCGGGCGCCGAGACGTTTTTAAAGGAAGAGGGCGTGGCGGCTGTGATGGACAAAGCCGTACCTGCGGCCGAGCGCAGCCTGAATCTGGAGATCCTTTATGCGGGGGACGTGACCGGGCAGGATGTGCGGGAACGCGCCCTGACGCTGCCTTTTTTTACTTCGCACCGCGGCATTGTGGTGCGGCAGGTGGAGAAGTGGAAGGCCGGGGACGTCAAGGCGTTGGCCGAATACCTGCAGAACCCTTCGCAGGACACCACGCTGGTTTTGTCTTCGCAAGACGAGCGCTTGAAATCCGAAGGCTGGAACGCCGTGGCCGCTCTGGCTTATCATGTGGAGTGTTATCCGCTTTTCGACAACCAGGTGCCGGATTGGGTTGAGCGCCGCGGCCGCGAGCATGGGAAGCGCATTTCCCACGGCGCGGTCCAGTTGCTCATTGAACTCGCGGGGCAGAGCCTGGCGGATCTGGACAACGAGCTGGGGAAACTGGCCAGTTACGTGGGGCCGCGCGAAACCATCACCGACGAGGACGTGCGCGCCGCGGCGGGGCATTTGCGCGAGGAAACGATTTTTGATTTGAACCTGGCCTTGGGGCGCAAGAATTACCGTGAGGCCGTGCGCTTGGCCGCGGCCCTGATGGAAGAAGGCGCCAATGCGCCCCAGACGTTGGCGGCCGTGGCTTGGCACTTCCGCTCGCTTTATGCGGAACGCCTGAAGGTCGAAGCCGGGGAGCCTATGGACCGGGTGCTGGTAGGCGTGCGCAACCCCCAAGCCCGGCAGGAACGCGCCGAACAGCTAAGGCAGATGAATATGTCGGATTTCCCGGACATGGTTAAAAATTTGAGGGAATTGGACGAGAACGTGAAAACCGGACAAGGGCACTGGGATTTGTTGTTGCTGTTGAAGATGCTGCAATGGCAAAGACGTGATGCGTCCCAGGCTGTACGGGCGGTATCAAGATAAAAAAAGTAGGGGCGTATTGCCATACGCCCCTACTGGAAATTGGCTATTTATTATTTAAGCGGCTTTGGCGGCTGCGGGTTTTTTGGTCTTGGTCAGGCGTGATTTGTAACGGGAACCGGTGTTAATGTGGATATAGCCGTTTTGAATGGCCTTATCGATGACTTTGATGGTTTCCTTCAACGCGGCTTCTTTGGCTTCGCCGGTGGTGGTGCGGGCTTTACGCACGGAGGTACGCAGGGTTGCGATGGCTTGGCGGTTGCGCAACCGGCGAGTCTTCGTACGGCGCACATCTTTAATGGACGACTTGATTCTAGGCATAAAAGGCAAAAACCCCCTTCAAAGGTGGTTTCGGGATGTTCAAGGAAAACCCCGATACAGAATGAAAACGCGCAACTTTAGCATGCAGGCCGGGGTTTGTCAAACGAAAATCAGGTTAATAATGAGGTAACGGCATGACGCAAAACCGCAAGTTGGCCAAAACCGCCGGGATGATTTCCGCGCTGACCATGGTTTCCCGCATCTTCGGCTATATCCGCGACGGCATTGGGGGCGCCATCTTGGGGGCGGGTATGGCCAACGACGCCTACTTGGCGGCGTTCCGCATCCCCAACCTGCTCCGCGATCTTTTTGCCGAGGGGGCGCTTTCCTCGGCGTTTGTGCCCACCTTTACCAAAACTCAGGTTCAAGACGGGCAGGTCCGGGCTTGGCGTTTGGTCTCGGTGGTCATCAACTTCGCGCTGGTCATCATGCTGGGCTTAATCGTAGCTGGGGAAATATGGACGCCGGGGCTGGTGCGCATCATTGTACCGGGTTTCGGCGCCGTGCCGGAAAAATGGCAACTGACCATCCTGCTGACCCGCATCCTGCTGCCGTTTTTGGCGTTTGTCAGCCTAGCGGCCGTGTTCATGGGCATCTTAAACTCCAACGAACGCTTCGGCATTCCCGCGTTTGCCCCGGTAATGTTCAACCTTTCCATGATCGTCTCGGGTTTGATGACCCTGCCCATGATGCAGGTGCCCGAGCAACAGGTTGTGTGGTGGGCCTGGGGTGCGCTTCTTGGCGGACTTTTCCAAATGGCGGTCCAGATCCCCTCAGTCTGGAAACTGGGCTACCGCTGGTCCTGGACTCTGGACTGGAAGGACCCGGGCTTGCGCCGGATCGTCAAGCTCATGGGTCCGGCCGTGCTGGGGCTTTCCGTGACTCAGATCAATTTGTTCGTCAACACCATCATCGCTTCGTACCTGCCCGAAGGTTCGGTGACTTATCTTTACTACGGCAACCGGCTCATGCAACTGCCCTTGGGTGTTTTCGGCGTGGCCATTGCCACAGCCCTGCTCCCGATTTCCGCCGGGCATTTGGCGCGCGGGGAAAAAGCGGAGTTTACCAAGACCCTGTCTTTCGGCCTACGCCTTTTGTTTGTCATTACCGTGCCTGCGGCCGTGGGCATCATGGTCTTGTCCGAACCCATCAACCGCCTGCTGTTTGAGTACGGGCGCTTTACCCCAGAAGCGGTGCGGGCCGTGGCCTATGCCAGCGTTCTGTACACCTTAGGGTTGGTGGCGTATGCCGGGGTGAAAGTTGTGGTGCCCACCTTCTATGCGCTCAATGACGCCAAAACGCCTTTAGTAGCGGCAGCGTTGGCCGTGAGCGTCAACATCGGGCTCAACCTGGCGCTCATGCGTCCCTGGGGTTATAAGGGGATCGCCCTGGCCACGGCTTTGGCGGCTTTTGTCAATTTCGGCTTTCTGATGGTTAAACTCAGGCAGCGCGTCGGTGCTCTCGACGGCAAGCGCATCGCCAATTCCCTGGGGCGGGTTATTTTGGCTTCGGCGGCCATGGGTTGGCTCATCTGGGCCGGGAGCCGGGGCTGGCTGCCGGGAGCCGGGGAGCATGTGCCTCGCAGCGTGATGGCGTTGAAAGTATTCGCACTCATCGGCTTCGGCGGAGTTTCGTATCTCGCGTTTGGCTGGTTTTTCAAGATCCCGGAGCAAAAACGGGTGCTGGATCTGGTGCGGGCCAAGGTGGGGTTGGGAGGAACGCGGGAACCTTGGATTGAGTAGAACAAAGACTAGAAAATAGAGAGTAGAGAGTAGATTAGAAGAAAGGGCGTTTTTAGGGAATGGAGAAGATCAAATTTGATATTGTCAGCACCAAGTGGGGGTTCGTGGCGCTCAGCTTGAGCAAGCATGGGCTGCGGCACGTAATTTTGCCCAAAGCCAAGAAACAAGAGGCGTTTGACGCGCTTTGCGCCCAATTGCACGGCGAAGAACTGGTGCCGGACGAGAATAATCCGGTTTTAAAAGTAACCGGATCGAAAATCAAACAATATTTCCAGGGGCGTTCCGTAGAATTTATATTAAAACTGGACTATAATGTCGCCACCCAGTTTCAACGGGAAGTCTGGAGCGTGGCCCGGACCATACCCGCGGGGCAGACACGCACCTATGGTTG
>JAAXVQ010000186.1 GCA_013335425.1 Candidatus Firestoneibacteriota bacterium
TCATCCCGATGCGGGACGTAGCCCAAGTGATCGGCAAGTTCGAGAACAACTATGCCGACGCGTTGCGCGGGTTCCAGCACGACCCCGCGGGTAAGGTCGCCACGTTGCACAATCACCCGACCAGTGAGCACACGGAGCGGATCGTCAAGACCCAGAAGGAGATGGACCAGATCTGGGCGGACTACCTCGCCGGTGGCCTCGACCCCGAAGAGGAGCGGCTCGCCAGGGAATTCGCCGAGAAGCGCAAGCGCTACGAGGACACGGTGGTCAATCCGGCGCTGAAGGCACTCCAGGCCGGCGATTTCTCCAAGGAGGCGATGATGGCCTTGCTGACCGGCAATCGCGACCTCGGTCTGGAGACGCGCCGCGCCCTCGGCGGCCCTTGCCTGGTGGGCGAGGAGGCCAGCGTGCTCGCGTTTTGCGACGGCGAGCGCGTCATACCCATGCTGGCCGCGCAGGACCACAAGCGCGTCTTTGACGCGGATCAGGGCCCCAACACGGGAGGCATGGGCGCGTATGCGCCGGCGCCGGTGGTGACCGAGGCGCTGCTGGAGCGCATCCAAGAGGAAATCTTGGAGCCCACCCTGCGGGGCATGGCGGCCGAAGGTTCGCCCTACCGGGGCGTGCTTTACGCGGGCCTGATGATTACGGCCCAGGGCCCCAAGGTGATCGAGTACAACTGCCGCTTCGGCGACCCGGAGACGCAGGTGATTTTGCCGCTTTTGGAAACGGACCTGGTGGAGATCGCGTTTGCTTGCATTGAAGGCCGGCTGGATGCGGCGCGGATTTGGTGGAAAACCATGTCGGCGGTGTGCGTGGTGCTGGCCGCCGGCGGTTACCCCGGCGACTATGCCAAGGGGCAGGCCATCTCGGGACTCGAGGCCGCCGAAAAACAGCCCGGGGTGATGGTCTGGCACGCGGCCACGGCCGCCGGCGCGGACGGACATTTTGTCACGGCGGGCGGGCGCGTGCTCAGCGTCATTGCCGTGGGGGACACCCTGGCCGAGGCCGTGGAACGGGTTTATGCGGCCGCGGAAAAAATTAAGTTTGACCACATGCATTACCGCCGTGATATCGCCGCGCGTGCACTGCGGCGGTAATCTTAGAGTCTTGGCGGTAGAAATTGTTCCGGCTTTTTAATTGGAAAACAAAATATTTAAATGTTTTTAGGAGGTTCTTATGTCCCATCAACCCCTGGTAGGCATCGTCGTGGGCAGCGATTCGGATTTGCCCGTGATCCAGGAGACCGCGAACATTCTGGAATATCTCGGCGTGAGCTATGAGCTGACCATCGCCTCGGCGCACCGCTCACCGCTGCGCGTGCGCGAATGGGTGCAGTCGCTGGAAGAACGCGGCGTGGAGGTCATTATCGCCGGGGCCGGCGGCGCGGCGCACTTGCCGGGCGTGATCGCGGCCGAGACCACCCTGCCGGTGATCGGCATCCCCATGCCCACGCTGTATTTCAACGGGCAGGATTCGCTGCTCTCGATGGTGCAGATGCCTTCCGGCATTCCCGTGGCCTCCATGGCCGTGGGCAAGGCCGGGGCCACCAATGCGGGCATTTTCAGCGCGCAGATTCTGGCGCTCAAATACGAGGAGATTGCCAAGGCTTTGAAAAAATTCAAGGCCGAGCTGTTCCAAGGCGTGGAAAAGAAAGCCGCCAAATTGGAACAGATGGGCATTGATAAATACATTGAAACCATGTAAGTCCCGGGAGGGCGTTTTGTCCGCCCGCTTTGCAGGGCTAAAACTGCCGCCCCTGCGGGCGCTGATTTTCGACATGGACGGCACCTTGTACCAGAGCGCGGCTTTGGACCGGCGCTATGCGCACTCTCTCTATGCGGCCGTGGCGGAAAACAAAAAACTTTCCCTCCCCGCCGCTCGGCGTTTTTTTCAGGAACATCACGAAGCGCTCGCTCGGGATTTGGGCACGCGCCCTTCCAAACTCTATACCCTGCAAACTTTAGGCATCTCCGATGAACGCTGGGCCCGGCACCAGGGCAGCTGCATTCATCCGGGGACCGTGCTTAAGCCCGACCCGCGTCTGCGCAAAATGCTCTTGGCGTTGCGCGCCCAATACCGTCTGGCCGTGGTGACCAACAATCACCGACAAAACACCGAAGAGACGCTTGCCTGCCTGGGGATTTTGGAAGCCTTTGATGAAATTTTGACGTTGAGCGAAAGCCGGCGATTTAAGCCGTCTCCGGAACTCTATGCGGACATGGCGCAGCGGCTCGGGGTGGATGCGGCCGAATGCCTCTCCATCGGGGATCGGTATCACCTCGACTTGGAACCGGCCGCTGCCGTGGGCATGCATACGTTTTGGGTCAGGCAGAAAGCGGATTTGTTGCGCTTGCCCGCGGTTTTGGAGCCGGCTGCCGCCGTTACCTGCGAAGCGCGCGCACGCAGCGCCTGGGCCGGTGCACTGAGCGCTGCCGCCCGGGTGCTCAAAGGCGGGCGTTTGGCGGTTTTGCCCACGGACACGGTTTACGGCCTGGCGGCCCTGCCCACGCCCGCGGCCGTGCGCTGGATTTACCGGGCCAAGGGCCGGGCGGCCGACAACCCGCTGGTGCTATTGCTGGCCGAAGCCAAGGCGGCGGACGCGGTAGCCGAAGTTTCTCCCCGGGCGCGCGATCTGATGCAGCGGCATTGGCCCGGCGGGTTGACGCTGGTTTTGCCCGTGAAGCCGGGCACGCCCTGGGGACGGATCACCCGCGGGGGTCGAACGGTTGCAGTACGCGTACCCAACCACGGTTTGATGCGCCGCGTGATCCGCCAAGCCGGGGGCGTGTTGGCCACCACCTCCGCCAACCGTTCCGGAGAACCGGCGCCGGTTTCAGCCCATGGTTTGGAAACGCGCTTGGCGTCTTTTGTTGAGTTGGTCGTCGATGCAGGTCCCTGCCCGGTGAAAGTGCCTTCCACCGTGGCCCGGGTCAGCGGCACGCGTATTGAGGTGTTGCGCCCCGGCGGGGTAAAATTGTCATAAAAATTTAATGTCCACTCCGCCCAAAAACCAGCGTCCCGGCTGGGGCACGCCCGGAATTTCTTCATAGCCGACATTCAAAGCGTTGGTCACTTTCACGAAAAAAGAGGTTTGCTCCCAGGCCTGCCAGCGGAGCACCGCGTCGAGCAGCCAGTAAGCGGCGCCGGTTTCGCGCCGCAGATAGGCGGCATGCACCCAAGGTTGCAGCGTACCCTGTGTATAGCCCGCCTGTACTTGAAACCGTTGCGCCGGGTAGTTGAATTGATACTTGGACTGCAAGGTTTCGTCCCGGATGCTTTGCAGGGAAAGCAGGCCGGCATCGGCCTGAAGGTCCCAGCCCGCGCGCGTCCAGCGTCCCAGGACGGTGACGCCGGTCACCCACACCCGCGAGAGGTTGCCTGCTTGCCAAGGGTCACGGGCACCCGCGCGTGTCCAGTCGATCACGTCAAATTCGTCGCGGCGGAAAATCGTCAGTTGGCTTAACCAACCCGGAGCCGGACGCCCGTCCAAGCCTGCTTCATAGACCCAGGCTTTTTCCGGAGCCAAAGCGGGATTGCCCAAGTTGCCGGGGTTGGTGTAGTACAATTCCGTAAAATCCGGCAAACGAAACGCCCGCCCGGCGCTGCCCCGCAGTTTCCAGTTTTCCGAAAGTCCGTAAGCGGCCCCCAGCGACGGCGACCAGGCTGGGTTGGCAGCGTCCCAAACGTCCAAGCGCAGTCCCGCGTCGATGGCCCAAGGGCCCAAGGGCGCGGATTGGAAAAAGGCATAACCGCTCCCCAGGGTTCGTTGGCGCACGCCCAGGTTGGAGGAGTCGAGGTCTTCCCAACGGCCTTCCAGTCCCAAACGCAGTTCGCCGCCGCCGGGCAGGGTCCAGAGTGCCGGTACTTCCACGCTGCTCACCTGTGAAGTATGTTGGTTGGCAAAGGCGCTCGGGTGATAGACGTCCAACAGGAAAAAATCTTCATGGTGCCGGAAGGAAAATTGGGGAAGCAGGGCGATCTCCGGTGCCAAGGCATAGCGCGCCCGGCCGGCGGCGGTGGCGGTGCGCGTGTGTTCCCAAGAAGGATAAGCGGCGTAAAAGTCGTTGGCGCCGAAGTTTTTGTCCGCGAACCCCAGGCGCAGTTTCCAGGGCAGCGCGGGCAACGCACCCTGGGCCGCATAGCCGGCTTGGAAAATTTCCGCACCCGTGTCCTCGCGAAACCCTTGGGTGGTCACGCGGTTGAACGCAAACGTATGCTCGAGCCCCCCCAAGGCAAAGGGCAGCCGCATTTGACCGCCCAAAGTCTTAAAATCACCGCCGAAGAACTCCACCTCCCCGGGACCTTGCCCCGCGGGTTTGGTCGTCAGATTGACCGTACCCCCGAAAGCCTCGGAACCAAAACGCGAAGAGGCGTGTCCGGGCAGCAAGTCCACGGTTTCCAATTCACAGGGCGGCAGGGGCAAGTCCAGGCGGTTGTGCCCGGTTTGGGGATCGCGCAAGGGCATGCCGTCGAGCAGGAGCAAGGTCTGGCTGGAGGTGGACCCATTGACAGCCAGGTCGTTTTGAATGCCCAGCGGTCCCCGGCTTTGGACGTCGGTACCAGGCAGGGTATGCAGAACGTCTTCTGTGGCCAAAGGCATTTGCATCCGGATTTGATCAGCCGAGACGCGGACCTGCGCGCGGCTGGAATCCGTAGTGCTTGAGTTCGCTGCGGCGGTTTTGGGGACGGCAGGCGGGGTAACCGCACTGCGGGGAGTTTTAAGCAGCACCGACTCCAAGGCAGGCCAGTTGGGGGTGGAGAGTTCCAGGCGTTGAAAGTTTCCGGGCAGCGCGGGTGTTGACGGCGAGTCCGGAGAAGGTGCCAACAGCGAGGGCCCGGAAGTCTGAGCGAAACCGGCCGGTGCGCCCAGCGCCAATTGAAATGCCAGGCATAAAAACGTACAGAGATTGCGACGCAACATGTTGCCCCCGGACATACGTGATGGGGGGCAGTATAAAAAACACAAGGGTTATTGTCAACCTGATAAGGAGTTA
>JAAXVQ010000187.1 GCA_013335425.1 Candidatus Firestoneibacteriota bacterium
CGAAGGCCTGCCGCACGGTGCGGCCGCAGCTTTTGCGCAGCGGGCGGCGTTGGCCAAAGCCAACGAAGTCGCGGCCCGGGTGCGCACCCCGGCTTGGGTTTTGGGCGCGGACACCGTGGTCGCTTTGGGTTCCGAAGTCTTCGGCAAACCTGCGGGACGCGCGCAGGCCGCGGCCATGCTGCGCCGCCTGATCGGACGCGAACATACGGTGGTGACCGGAGTCGCCTGGGTGCATGCCCTCACGCGCCAAACCCGCGTGGAGGCCGTGCGCACCCGGGTGCGCATGCGTCTGTTGGAACCCGGAGAATTGGAAACCTACCTGGACTCCGGGGAGTGGCACGACAAAGCCGGCGCTTACGGCATTCAAGGCCGGGCCGGGGCTTTCGTCGAACGGGTGTCGGGGTGTTATTTCAACGTGGTGGGCCTGCCCTTAAGTTCCGTCTGCACGCAATGGCAAAAAATTTTGGCGGGGCGTCCGTGAGCCGCCTCCGTAGGTTAACTTTTTTTGCAGTCCTGGCCTGCGGGTTGGCCTGGAGCGCGGCGGCCGACGCTGCGGTTTGGAAATCATCGGGGCAGATAGGCTTAACCGGGTTTGCGGCCGAAGCGGACGACTCCAAGCAGCCCATGACCGTGGCCATCCGGGTGGAGAATCATTCCAAACTGGCGGCCGTGAGCGTTTCCCGTTACTTTGTGCAGATGAGCGACGGTGAAAAAAAGCTTTTGCGCCCGGTGACGGCCGATGAAATCGTTTCCGACCGCCTCCAGAAGCTGCGGGAGCTCTTGCCGCAAAACGTCCGTGAAATCGATCACATGATGGGCGAGATTCAGGCCGATTATCCCCAGCAAAAAATTGTGGACGTCTATGCCCGCCTCAAGCAATTCATGGCCCAAAACCGCCCCACCCACTGGCGTTCCAACTTGGAGAATTGGATTTTGGGCAAGCGTTACTCCACGGACGCGGAACTTACACAGGCGCAGGTCATTATCGAAGAAATCGGCGACGTGGCTAAAAATTATCTCTGGCCGCGCGACATAGCCCCGGACACGGTGTATACGGGTTTGGTGTTTTTCGAACGACCGCCCAAGGACCCATTGCATATTTATTTCGAGATCGACCATCAATTTCTCGGCAACACCATGGCGCTGGACTCCGGCGATAAGGGGCCGCGCCCGCGGTAGAGACGGACCCCTGGGGGACCCCGACGTTTCGGAAAACCCGGCGGAAGAACCTGCCGGCGGGGCTTCCGGCAACTTCCCACCTTGGAAAAAAAGCTTGCGCGCGGGTGTCGGCTAACCTATCATGGGGCCTCGTTTGAACGCGGGGCGGAGGGAATTCGATTGTTGTGCTGACGATTATTTTGTTGCTGATCTCCAACATCTTTATGACCATGGCCTGGTACGGGCATCTGAAATTCAAGTCCGCGCCTTTAATCACGGTCATCATCCTCAGTTGGCTGATCGCGCTGTTTGAGTATTGTTTCCAGGTTCCCGCCAACCGCTGGGGCAGCGCGCAATTTACGACCGCGCAATTAAAAACCATTCAGGAAGTCATCACCTTGGTGGTTTTCTGCGTTTTTTCCGTGGTCTATCTGAAGGAACAACTGCGCTGGAACTACTTGGCGGGCTTCGCCTGCATGGTCGGGGCGGTGTTTTTCGTGTTTAAAAAATGGTAACATCCGGCCGGCGGATGAAACTCGCTTAAGGAGCGCACATGTCCTACATTCATTTGTTTATCGATTATTTCATGCACATGGACAAACATTTGGGGGCGGTCATCCAATATTTCGGTCCCTGGGTGTATGTGGTCTTTTTTCTGATTATTTTCAGCGAGACCGGCCTGGTGATTGCACCCTTTCTGCCGGGTGATTCGCTGCTTTGTACCATCGGCGCGTTTGCCGCCATCGGTTCTTTGGACGTGACCACGGTTTTCATCGTGCTGGTCTTGGCGGCGGTTTTGGGAAACTTGGCCAATTACGGGATCGGCAAAGTCGTGGGGCCCAAGATCTTCCATCAAAAAAACGTGCGTTTTTTAAACCAGGAGTACTTGGAAAAAACCCACCGCTTTTATGAAAAACACGGCGGCAAGACCATCATCCTGACGCGCTTTCTGCCCATCTTCCGCACCTTCGCCCCTTTTGTGGCCGGCATCGGCGCCATGACCTTCTGGCGTTTCTTCGCCTATAATCTGGTGGGCGGTGTGGGCTGGGTGGCCATTTTTATTTACGGCGGGTACTATTTCGGCAACCTGCCCGTGGTTAAACGCAACTTCACGCTGGTGATCATGGCCATCATCATTGTTTCGGTGCTGCCGGCGGTTATCGAGTTTTTACGGCACAAGTATGGGAAGAAAAATTAGCCTGTCGTTTTGAGCGCCTGGCTGTTTTAAATTAGTACTCATCTCTGTCCAGACGGGAATGAGCGTTTAAGGTCCAGGTAAGCAAGCGTTGAGGAAATCCTTATCAGCAAAAGGATTTCCGATTCGAGCAAGCCTCTCCGAGGCGAGCGGCTTGCGTACCTGGACGTTAAGCGTTCATTCACCGAAGTGGTTCATCACCCCGCCAACCAGGATAAAGTGTTAATAGCCGATGCAAGACGTTCTTAGTCTTTAGGGGTTAAAGTTTAAGGTTGGGTGTCGTCCGGGGTGAGCCTTATCACGTCGTCGTGATAGCCGCAAGTTCGGCAGGTGATTTTAAAGGCCTCGCCCGCCAAGGGCGGCTCGGGGGAAATTTCTCCAACCCGGAGGGTGCCGTCCGGTGCGGTCACCAGGCGTTTGATTTTTTTTGAGCCGCACCGTGGGCAGCGTTTGTAGGGGAAGGGTTCGTCCAGAAGATCCAAGTGCTCGTCGATGATTTTTTCACGAAAGAGATCGATCACGTCGGTAAGTCCCAACTTTTCCCGCGGGTCCTTCAGCAGAAAATTCCGGGCGTCATAGGTCAGCTTGGCGGCCAATGTTTCCCCGGCTTGTTTTTTTCTCCGGAAGAAAAAGTAAGCCGGCAGAAAACCCAAGCCGAACCAAAAAATCGCTTCCAAGGCAGTCACCTCACCCGGGCTATCTTGGGGCTATGTTTCCGCAGAGCGCAGCCTCCGGCGGCCGCCGGAATTATTGATTCGATCCGTTTTCGTTCTTTTCTTTCTCGATGTTGTTGACGATTTTGGCGTCGGCTTTGGCCTGGGCGAGCCACTCGGCCACGGTTTGCTCGGACTTAAGCGTCTTTAATTTTTCCAACAGCACGTCGTGCTGGCGCGCGTAGGCGTTATCGTCCCAAGGAAGCCACTTTTCCTCCAATACCTGGACATAATAAACTGCGTCCCCGGCGGAGATCGTGGAACTGGGTTTGTTCAAGGGCAGGTTGAAGGCGCGGTCGAGGATCGCTTCGGCTTTTTCCACGCCCGCAATTTTCCCGTCTACCTTCACCCAATCCGAAGCAATCAGCGGGGTTTTGGTTGCGTTCGCGGCTGAGATTAAATTTTGGTCGGCCGCCAAACGCGTTACAAAAGCAGTCGCTGATTTTTGCACGTTCTCGCGGGCCTTGGTCTCTTTGAGCTGGGTCAGGATTTTAGCGCGCACTTCGGAGAGGGCCGGGTGTTTGGCCGCCTTGCGTTCGGCCACCTTGATGAGGTGATAACCAAAAGGCGAAAGTACGGGCTGGGAAAGCTCGCCGGGCATTAAATCAAAAGCGGCTTTTTCAAAGGCCGGAACCATCATGCCTTCCTTGAAAAAGCCCAGGTCGCCGCCGGTTTTGGCGCTGCCCGGATCTTCGGAGTATTTCTTAGCCGCCTCGGCGAAGTCCAACCCTTTTTTGGTGATTTCGGAACGTATGTTTTCGATTTTCAGGCGGGCCGTCAATTTTTGTTCGTCCGTGGCCTTGGCGTCCAGGCGGAGCAGGATGTGCGAAGCCTTGACCTCGGCGGATTGGTCGAATTCCTTGCGGTGGCGGTCATAATAATCGGCCACCTCCGCTTCGGGCACCGTGACGGATTTGGCCGCCTCTTTCCAGTTGAAAACCGCCACCTTGAGCTTGAGCGCGCGGGAACGGGCGCGGAAATAAGTGCGCAGTTCTTCTTCCGTCACCTGGATGCCGTTTTTCACAAACATCTGCATTTTCAAGACTTCCAGGGACTGTTTTTCGCTGGCCTCAAATTCGTCAGGGGTTAAGTGGTTGTAGGTCAACAACGAGAGGTAGCGTTCCTGGTTGAATTTGCCCTCTTGTTGAAACGCGGAAATGGAGGAAATGCGCGCCGCCAACTCCTGCGGGAAGACCTTAAAGCCCAACTGTGTAAAACGCTGGCGCAGCAATTCGCGGTCGATGAGGTCATTGACCAAGTTCTCCCGCAGTTTTTGCAGTTCCGAGCGCGTCGGTTCTGTTTTACCCTGCCCGTAGAGGGATTGTTGTTGTTGGGTCCAGAGGCGTTCGAATTCGTCATAGGACACGGGATGATCGTTGACCATGGCCGCCGATTGTTTGGCCACGAAATCCTTCTGCCGTCCCAAATCCATGCCCCAGACAAAAAAGATCGTGCCCACGAAAGCCGCGACCACGATCCAAAGGATTACCTTCATGTTTTTGCGCAAAGTACTCATCATAGCCGTTCACGGTTCCTTTCCGGTGTTTCATTATAATAGGGGAAAAAAGTGAGGCCATCATAAACCATACCGGCAGCCCCTGCAAGGGGTTTTTCAGGGCAAGGGGCATGCCGAGGTTACCCGGGCAGTGAGCCGCGCCCCCCATGAAATTTAAAACCCGCATCTTGACAGAAACCCCCAAGTCATTTATCATTGCCCCTCCAGGCCAACCAGGGCCGGTTATCACGCCGGCCCCAACCGTTAATATTGACCGGCACAACCGCCCCAGAAAAGCGGTTGGCGCCGTGTTCAACGGCGCTATCGTCTAGGGGCCTAGGACGGGTGGTTCTCAGCCATCAGACCGGGGTTCAAATCCCCGTAGCGCTACCATAAATAAAAAGGGGCTTCCGGGAAAA
>JAAXVQ010000188.1 GCA_013335425.1 Candidatus Firestoneibacteriota bacterium
AATTCAGCGAAAAATTCCTGCCAGGTGGCGTGCGTGCGGGCGGATATCCGGAAGGGATTGAGCCCGTCGAGCAGGCGTTCGGGAGAGAGGTCGTCCAAATTGCCGGCCCAGGCTAAAAACAGCGGGTTGAGCAGGCGCAGAACCTCGCCATCCGGCTCCGCGTTTCCAAGTTTCTCCTGACGCCAGCGCAGGAGCTCCCTGTCGGACTCGACGCCGCGCAACGCCCAAGCCAGACAGCCGCCGAGGGTCAACCGCGCCTGCCGTACCGTGGCGCGGTCCAGGGAAATGTCTTTTTCAAAATAGTCCCGTATGACATCGGCGAACAAAACCACGGCGGTGGAAGCCGCCCAGACATTGAGATGGGCGA
The DNA here is from genome assembly GCA_013335425.1 of Candidatus Firestoneibacteriota bacterium. Lineage (GTDB taxonomy): Bacteria > Oederibacteriota > JAAXVQ01 > JAAXVQ01 > JAAXVQ01 > JAAXVQ01. Next base: position 368 of record JAAXVQ010000188.1, read on the forward strand.
TATGTTTTTCGTTTTCCTGGCGCAGGGCGTTGATGCGCAAGCGGCGGTAGGCGTCGGCCAGCGGAGCCACATCCTGGGTCAGCCAGGCCAAAAATGCCGTTTGCGACAGACGCGGTACGGCGCAGAGCAGGTCGAAGAAAAAATCCGCCAGGGCGGGATCGCGCCAAGGTGCGTAGGATTCAGTCACGGAAACTGCCGGGCTGGAGAGCAACAGCCGAAAATGCCCCACGGCGGCTACCGTCAATTCCTCCAATCCGAAATTTTCACCCTCCGCCGGAGGAAAAGCCGCCTGATGAAAACGGGTCTGCCCGCCATGATTCACAGCAGAGGGCTTATGCTCAAAAAAGAACGGTTCGGAAAGTTCCGCCAGCGTCTGCTTCTCGCGCATCTTCGACCCTCCAGCTGAAAAAGCCGAAACTTGGATATCGTGATGAATTTTTAACGCCTATTTCATTTCCTGTTCCACGCGTTGGATGTTGCCCCGGGCTTTGGTGTGACCGGGGTCGAGTTCCAAGGTTTCTTTCCAGGCCGCCAGGGCTTCATCGAACTCGCCGCGCTGGTAAGCGGCCAAGCCGTCGGCATAACGCGTTTGCGCAAGGCGCCTATTTTTTTCTTGGGCCGCGAGCCGCTCTTTTTTCGCGCGCCCGAGCGCCTCCCGGATGCCTGCGTCTTGCGGATCGACGGCCGCGGCGTTCTCCCAGCTGGTGACGGCCTGGGTCAAATCCCCACGGCGGTAAGCCTCCACCCCGCGGTTATAAAATCTCTGCGCCTCCAGCGGGTTGCTCCGGGATTTCTTCAGCCGGTCAGCTCCGGCCCGCGCCTTTTTACTGCCGCTCCAAGCTTCGGCATTTTCCGGAAAAATCGCCAAAACTTTTTCAAAACCATCCTGGGCTGCGGGAAAATTTTCGGCTGCCAGGCTTTTACGCGCCTCGGCAAGCCAGCCCGACGTCAGCGCCTCCACTTCCCGTTGGCTGCGGGACAGACCCGCCGCCGCTTCCGGAGGCGGGGGAAGCATGCGGGCGGCTTCCTGCCAACTCGAGAACGCCAGTAACCAGTCCCGGTTCGTTTCGGCTTTCAGCGCCTGCGCCGCCAACTGCCGGGACCGGACCAAATCCCGCTGACTTACGGCCTCGGCATGCGTCCGCTCTAAAAATTTTTTTACTTGGGGCTGATCCGGATTGAGCTTGGCGGCTTCCTGCAGCTTGACCTCGGCCTGGTCCCAAATCTTTTCCCGGTAAAGCCGCATGCCGTCCTGATAAAGGCTGACGGTCACCTGATCATAGAGGCGCCGGGCATCGGCGGCATACGTCTCTTCACGCAGGCGGTCCAGACCTTTTTGGGCATAGGTATTGGCGGGATCCAGCAAGATAACTTCCCGGTACGCCAGTTCGGCCTCTTTCAAACGACTGGCCTGATAGTGCTTCAGCGCCAGGCTCAAGGCCTGGGCGATCCGTCTCCCCAAGTCCTCATCCGCTGGCGCGACCGTTCCCCCCGAGGGAAAGTTTTCGGAGAACGCGCCGGATTTTTCCAAATTTGCGATTTTTTCAGCCACGTCGCGGCGGCTGGGATCCAAATCCAGGGCCAAACGCCACTCGGCCAGGGCGTCGCCGGTGCGGCGGCGCTGAAAATAATCATCCCCCAATGCCGCATGTTTGCCCGCGGCCCGGACCTGTCCACCTTGGAAAACCGAAGCCGGATTTTCCGCAGGCATCACACCCGCGCGCCTCTGATGGCAAGCGGCCACTCCCAGTAATACCCCGACCAGGCTCACAACCCCGATCCAGCAGCCTGTGCGATCCATCGTTACCCCCGCTTACCAAATAATCGTTTCATCGCCGGCCAATTGATCCCCGGAAGCGCAGCCCAGGTTTCGGCAAAGGCCCGCGGGCAATTCCAATACCCCTGCCGCGGCCGCCACCCGACGGCCCAGGCGCCAGGGTTTGAGCGTCTCCCAGGTCAGCAGACGCCCTTGGGCATTTACATACACTGCGTCCAAAGCAACCCCAAGACCAAACGTATGTATCCAGCGACAGGGCGCAAGATACAGGCCGTCGCCCTGCGTCCAATTTTTCAAACGCCGCAAGCCCAGCAAACGCGCTCCAAAAGTCCTGGCCTGCAGGGCGCGCGCGGCCAACCGTATACCGCGGGTTGTATTGAAAATTTGCATAGGGGTAATTTTATCAAAGGCGGGTTAAAAACGCCATGCTCGATTGTAAAGAATCGCCCCCAACCGCTAAATTCAGTTCCGGTCAGCCGTTAACGGCTTCACCCGAGCCGGAAGAATTAAAAATACGTGCTGTGATGATTCCGGCGGCCTTTTTCATTTCCAGCCTTGCCAGCGCATTTTGCCCTGACGCGAAAACGTCACTTGCACGGCTCCGGTGCGCGAGGTATCCAGGCTTTGCCCGGCATATCTCTGCAGACGCGCCCAGGTTGCCGGGTGGGGAAAATGGTGCTGTCCGAAAAAACCGGACTGCACCACAGCCAATTCCGGCGCCGCCCGGGCTAAAAACGCCTCGGACGAACTGCTTTGGGAACCGTGATGCGCAACCTTCAGCAGCCGAAAGGACAGATTCTCCGTTCCCCAGTACTCATCGGCAGCCGTGGCGTCTCCGGTAAACAAGGCATTGCCTCCGGGAAAGTTCCCAACAAAAATCAAACTATGTTCATTGCTCTGCGACCTGGTTGAAAAAAGTGATGCGTGGGTTTTGGCCTCAGGTCCTCGCCGCTGACCCGCCTTCCTGACCGGCTGAAGCTGTTGAACTTCAAACCGGGGGGGCCAAAGCATCCGGGCGCTCAAATCCGGCCCCAAACGTACGGCATCACCCCGGTAGACTCTGTGCGCGCAGGCAGAAAACACCTGCAAGGTGTCGGCAAATTCCCGGGACTTGGCATCCGTAAAACCCGCGAAAATAATTTGAGCAGGCTTAAAATAAGCAAGACACACTCCCGTACCACCGGCATGATCCGCATCCGGGTGCGAAACCATGAGGGCGTCCAAACGGTTGATGCCGCAACTGGCCAAAAATGGTTTTACGCGCCAGAGAAATTCCCCGGCGGTTCCCGTATCCACCAAGACACGCCGACCGTCCCCGGTCTCGATGAGCGTGGACTCTCCCACCCCCAAATCCAAAAAAGTAAAACGTGTTTCCCCCGGGCCGGGAGGCGCTTGACGAAAACCGGGAACCAGCGCAGCCAGCAACACCAACCCGATCAAACCCAAAGGACGAGTTTTTTTCCAAAGTGCCAGGGCTGCGGCCATATAAACACCGGCCGCCCAAAATGGATCGGCGCTCCCGATAAAAATCCGCCCCCAGGGCAGCGGCTGTGCCAGTCGCGCCACGGCCACAATGCCTTGCCCGGCCCAGCCTGTAAGCCAACCCACCCCATGTACCGTCCACGCCGGGCAGGATCCCGCCATAAGACCCAGCAACAAACCGCCATCCGTCGCCACAGTCACCAAGGGCAGCACCGCCAGATTGGTCAGCATGCCTACCGGAGTCAAACTGTAAAAATACAGCCACTGCAGGGGCAAGGTGCCCAACATGGCGGCGCCGGTCAAACCCATAGTGTCAACAATTGCTGAACCCCATTTTTTCCAACCCTGCTTTGGCTTCGGCAGCAGGGGCGATACGATGAGCAAACCCGCGGTGGCCGTAAAGGATAATTGAAAACCCGGTTGTGCCCCGCCGTGCGGATCCCAGATCAGCAGTACCAAAGCCGTCAAGCTTAAGACCGACAAGCCGTCCCCCGGGCGTTCCCGCCAGAGCGTGAATATCAAAATCCCGGCCATGAGTGCGGCCCGCAGCACGGAAGGACTCCCGCCGGCCATGGCCGTAAAGAGCGCAACGCCGACCAACCCCAACAACCAGGTAAAAGCACGCGGCAGGCGGCAAAGTTTTCCCAAACCCAGCAGCGAAGCCAACACCAGGCCGATGTTCATGCCTGAAACCGCCAAGATATGCGCCATCCCCGTGGCGGCCATGGACTCCTGCAGGGCGGGAGGCAAGCCACCGCGGTCTCCCAAGACCAGCGCAACCACCAACGCTTGCGCCGGCTCAGGCACGTTTTGTCGGATGGCCTCCACCCAATGCCGGTGGCAGGCCGCCGCCACGGCACCCAAACTCAACGACGCCGCACAGGATAAGCGCACTACTTCCGATCGTTGCCGGGCGCGACACTGACCGACCACACCCTGCAGGCGTTCAAACTCCGCATAATTGAACTCGCCCGGATTGCCGGGTTCCGCAAAAGCGCTCAACGCGCCCCGGAGGCTGAGGGTATCCCCGGCGGACCAAGCCGGGCAAAGTCCGGGAACGTGAATTTGAATGCTGCCGGAAACCGCGTGGCGCCCTTGGGCATTGATCAAATGCGTGCACGCCATTTGGGCTTGCCAGCCCGTATTGAAGGCGTTGGGCGCGGGCCAGAATTTTAAAACGCCTTCCAGACGAACATCGGCTTGCGGCAGATATCGGATCAGGGAATCTTCCGGTAACCTGCCCGCCTGAGAGGACCAAAGCGCATACGCACCCAAGGCCGTGAGCAGAATTCCCAACCACGCCCAAGCACCGCGTCGCGCCCACCAAAAAATCATTG
>JAAXVQ010000189.1 GCA_013335425.1 Candidatus Firestoneibacteriota bacterium
CCATTTCCGCCAACCAGGGCTGCTCGCTGGTCAGCAGGGTGCCGAAGGCGTAAATGCCGTTTTCCATGACCAGATAGCCCAGCACTTGGGTGAGTGCGTTTTTGCGCGCCACAATCAGGAAAAGACCGACTGCTGAGGTGAAAAAAGCTGCGGGCGCCGCCAGTCGGGAGGGGGCGTGCAGCGGCATTTCCAGGCGGCCGGTAAAAACTAATACCAAAACCAGTCCTGAAACGCCCAATAAAAGGGAAAAGGTGGTGTTGACCAACGGCTCGATTTCGTGTTGAATCTGGGCGTCACGCATGGCTTTGAGCAGCAAACGGGGAAAGACCACGCCCTTGACCAGCAGGGCCGTGATGGCCAGCAAAACGAAACGCAGTGTCCAATCGGGGTACGCGTGCGTCAACAACGGCAAAAGGCCCAGAACCATGCCCTGCAGAGCCACCACGCGAATGCAAAATGCGATCCGGCTCGAACCCAGCAAAACCAGGTCGGTTAAGATGAGCAAAAGCAGCGTGCCTTCGATCCAGGTCGTCATGGTTTACCTCAGGGTTAAAATCAACGCCAGGGCGGCAAAGCCGCCGGCAATGAGCAACATTTGCGGAATCCGCCGCAGGCGCAGACGCGCCATGACCGATTCCGTGATCCCCACGGCCAAAGCCACCCCCAACATGCCCGCGAGCATGACCGCGCCGCTGCCCCAGGGTGAAAGCGGCTTCCAGGGCACCAGCACGTTGACCAGCAACGCGGCCAGGACCCACAACTTCAGGCCGGCGCCGTAAACGATAAAGGCCAAATCCGGTCCGGCGTGGTCCAGGACCATGACTTCGTGAATCATGGTCAGTTCCAAATGCGTGTTGGGATCGTCCACCGGGATGCGGGCGTTTTCCGCCAACAGCACCAGAAAGAGCGCGCCACCCAGGAGCACCAGGCTTAAGCCGGCCTTGGGCCATACCTGCGGGTTCAGGGCAGGGATCACACCCGACAAGGACCCTTGGTGCGTGACGGCGACCAGGGTTCCCAGGCAGACAAAAAAAACGGGCTCGGCCAAGACGGAAATCCAGATTTCCCGGCTGGCGCCCATGCCTTCGAAACTCGAACCCGTGTCCAGCGCGGCGAGCACGGTGCCGAAGCGGGCCAGGGCAAACGCGTAGGCAAATAAAATCATGTCTCCGGTAAAGGCGACACCGGCGGGGATCGCACCCCAGGGCAGCAGCGCGGCGGCGCCCAGCATGGCCGCCAGGCCCAGCATCGGCCCCAACCGGAATACCCAGGTGGTGGTGCGGCTACAAACGACACCCTTATGCAGAAGTTTCCATAAATCAAAATACACCTGGCACCAAGGCACGCCATGACGTCCGGCAAAGAACGCTTTGGTCCGGTTGATGATTCCCAAAAACAGGGGCGCCAAGGCCAAACTTAAAAACCAGCAACACACGGCAGCCGTCATCTCAAGGCCTCAATTTCCACGTCAGCAGCCCGGCCAGAGCGAGGGCGATATAGAGCACGTACAACTGCACGCGCCCATGCTGAAGCCAGCGCATTTTGGAAAGCGCCCAGGCCACCCGCTGGAAAAGCGGGACGAAAATCAACTCATAAAAAACCGGAGGCGTTTCCGTGCGCAGGGCGGCGTCGGCGGGAAAAAGTCCCCGGGGAGCTTCCTGTTGTTTGCGTGTCCGTAAGAAAAAGCGGAAAAGGCTGGTGAGGGGTTGGACATAGGACGAGGCCGTATATTGCATGCGCGGCGTTACCTGCGCGGCGCCGCAATCCCAAGTGTTGGCGGAGGCTTGTTCCCGGCCACGCAGTAGGGCATGTCTTAGCCCGAACAAAACGGCGGTTAAGCCCAAGAGGGTGCCGAACGCCAGGGCGAGGGTTCGCAGGAGTGTGCCGATTTCCGCGGCTTCGTTTTGCAGCAGCGGGGCGGCGGCGTGCGTGAGCTGGGCGATGACCGGCACGGTCAGGGAAAAAATCCAGGAACTTGCAAACCCCATGCCCAGGCAAGCCAGGGCCAAGACAGCCAACACCAGCGTCAAGGGGCGTTCGGCTTCGTGCGCCTGTTCGGATTCTTTCCGACGGGCTTGACCGAGGAAGATGATGCCGAACGCTTTGGTGAACACCACGCCCGCCAAAGCGCCGATGAAAATTAAACCGGCCAGGACGGCCCAGGCCGGCACGGCTTGAACCGCTCCCGGGGCGCTTCCGCCGTGCAGCGCCCCCAGGACAATGAGGAATTCCCCCACAAATCCGCTTAAGGGCGGTAGGCCGCAGGCGGCTAGGGCACCGATAAAAAAGGCACTGCCGGTCCAGGGCATTTTTTTCAACAAGCCGCCCATCTGTTCCATGTCCGTGGTGCCCGTAGCATGCGCCAGGGAACCTGCCCCCAGGAAAAGCAGACTTTTAAAAACCGCGTGGTTGAGCAGATGAAACAGGGCGCCGCCAAACCCCAGGACGACGAGTGTCAGGGAACTCGAAGCTTGGCCTAAAAACCCCAGCCCCAACCCCAGGGCAATGATGCCGATGTTCTCCACGCTGGAGTAGGCCAGCAGCCGTTTAAGGTCGCGCTGAGCCAGGGCCATGACCGCGCCCGAAATGCCGGAAAGCAATCCCACGGCAATGAACGTCCACCCCAAAGTCAACGGCGGCAGGGAGAAAAAGCCCAGCACCCGTAGGAGACCGTAAAGGCCGAGTTTGATCATCACCCCGGACATGAGGGCGGAAACGTGGCTGGGGGCCGCCGGGTGCGCCACGGGCAACCAGACATGCAGGGGAACAAAGCCGGCTTTGGTGCCGAACCCCAGCAAAGCCAGCGTGAAGAGTACTCCGGCCAAAGCCGCGGGCGCGGGGTGGGCCAGCCATTGGGAAAACTCCAGGGAACCTGAACTTTTCCCCAACAGCAGGAACAGGGCGAGCAGGCAAGCCACGCCCAAGTGCGCCGCCACAAGGTAGATCCAGCCTGCGGTTTGGATAGCCGGTTTTTCGTGTTCCAAGGTGACTAGAAAAAATGACGCCAGGGACATGATTTCCCAGGACATCAGAAAGAGCATGCCGTTGCGGGCCAGCAACACGAGGATCATGGCGGCTACGAAAAAGTTTAAGAAGAAAGCATGCCCGGCGAGTTTGGGTGCGGAAAATTCCCGGAGGTAAGTTTGTCCGAAAATTGCGGCCAGGGCTGAAAGTACCAGCAAGGGGAGGAGAAAAAAAGCCGAAAGCGGATCGAGGCCAAGGCTGAAAACGGCAAAGGGAAGGGCCCAGGGGAGGGCGAGGTTTTCCACGGAGCCGGTCAGCAAGGCATGCGCGACAGGAATGAGCCCCAGGGCACAAGCCAGGACCAAACTGCCGGAACCGATAAATTTTGCCGCAGTTGCCGAGCGGACCCAAAGCGCGGCGAGAATGCCGCCCAGGAGCATGATCGTCAAGGCTGCCAAAAGAAGCCACATGTTTGTTTTTTCTACCTCGCCGGCAGGATTATTTTCTCGAGCATGCGGATTGGGGTCGCGTCGGCGCGCTGGACCGCTTTCTAAAGTTTTAGGCTTCCACCGCAAAGGTGGACAATTATATCCCGGTGTTCATGAATGTCAACGCGAATCTGATTTTGGGAATTTCAGCCTGCGGACATCAATTTTTGCGCGGCTAGGAGCCTGTCGGACTTAAATCTTCGAAAGATCCAAATACCGCTCCGAATGGCTCGCGAATAAAGGTGCCTGTGTGTTAGGGGGATAACGGCGCTATTATACCATCTCTGAGGAGAAAGTCCGACAGGCTCCTAGGGGCCTTGCGTCCATGTGGTTTTAAAAACAGACCTAGCGCAGACGACACTTACGAACTCATTGGGACGAATTTTATGGGGTTGAGTTCTTTCCGGGTGCGGGCAGGCGTCCGCCCCGATTTGTGGGAAAATGCCGGTTATACCTTGGTACAATTGTACTTAACCCTGATTTGAATTATCGTTGTGTCAAAATCAGGCCAAAGCCTGATTGAATTAATTTCAGGAGGAACGAGATTCATGGTGCAAGGTAAAGTCAAGTGGTTCAATGATGCAAAGGGGTTTGGGTTTTTGGAACATGAAGGCGGCAAAGACGTGTTTGTGCATTTTTCCTCGATTAAAGGCGAAGGGTTTAAGAGTTTGGGTGAAGGCGATGAAGTTGAATTTGACATCATTGACGGCGCGAAAGGCCCGCAAGCTGCCAACGTGTCCAAACGCGTTTGAGTTAAGCGCTTTAGATCGTGTTTTAATAAAAAAGCGGCCTCTTGGGGCCGCTTTTTTATTAACCGGTTTGTTTCGACATTGAAACACTTGAAGAATGCACGGTTTCATGGCATGATAGACGCCGCTTATGGCGAACGCCTATGGGAAACTCACCTGCCGGGTTAAGCTCCTTTTGGTGCGATCAAGTATGGTTACAAGGCGGATTTAACGGGAAATATCCATGGGTTTCGTCGAGATATGACGAATTTATATAGCGGAGGCGGACTAAATTGAGCACTTTTCAGAGCGTGACGTTTCGAGAGTATTTGCGGATTTATTTTAGACACAAGACCGCCATGTTCCTGGTTTTTTCAATTATCATGGCAGCCTTGTTTTTTACGATTCTATTTAAAACCCCGGTTTATGAAGCGCAAGTCACATTGCTGATTACCGCGCAAAAGAAAATCGAAGCCTATTATTACCAGGATGCGGGCAATGCCTACGGTTCCGGGGAAAGTACCGTGGCCTTGACGCAAAGTGAAATCATGTCATCCACCCCGGTATTGGAACGGGCGGTCAAAGTGTTAAAGCTTTATAAACGCCCGGTGGATTACGAAAGGAAATTTGCTTCGCCTTTCAAAATCAAGGTGCAGGACCAGTTGAAGGCGTTTAAGCACGACTTACGGGAATTGGCCAAAAAGCCGTCGGTGACGGTTGATGATGATTTTGCCACCGCCATCCGTGGGGCGGTTGAGGGGCTGCGG
>JAAXVQ010000002.1 GCA_013335425.1 Candidatus Firestoneibacteriota bacterium
ACGTCAACCTGGCGCAGGAATTTTCCAACATGATTATCGCCGAGCGCGGCTTCCAGGCCAATTCCAAGGTCATCACGACCTCGGACGAAATACTCCAGGAATTGATGAATTTGAAGCGTTAGTCCGGAAATCCGGCCAGGGAGGAATCTTTCATGGTGGAATTGACCAAGCTCAACGGGGACAAAATGGTCATCAACGAAGCCTGGATCGAGTTGATGGACGCCGTTCCCGATACGACCATCACGCTCAACTCCGGCAACAAAGTGGTGGTTTTGGAAAAAATGGAAATTGTGATGGAGAAAATCCTCCGTTGGCAGGCCGGTTTGCGCGGTGCAAGTCAACCCCGCCCAAAAGCCGTGCGGCGGAAAACGCGGTAACGTTTTTAGGCAAGGAGCCTTTACGATATGGATCTGGCAACGATCGGCGGGCTGATTTTAGCCTGGGTATCGCTCGGTTTGATTGTGTTCATCGAGGGCGGCGGGAACTTTCAGGCCCTGGTGAACCCGGGAGCGTTTATCCTGGTGGTGGGCGGCACCCTCGGGGCGACCATGGTGGGTTTGTCCCTGGAGGACGTCATGGCCATACCCAGCGTCCTGAAAAAAGCGTTTTTGGCCAAGCGCGTGCAGGTGGGGGAAACCATCACGATGCTGGTCAATTTGTCGCGCACGGTGCGCAAAGAGGGTTTGCTCTCCTTGGAAAGCGTCATCGAGACCATTGAGGACGACTTTTTCAAGAAAGCCATCCAGATCGTGGTGGACGGCATGGACGCGGACCAAGTCCGCGCCATTTTGGAAACGGACCTCGAACTGCTGGAAGAGCGCCACAAACGCGGGCATAAGGTGTTCGCCACCATGGGCGGGTTCGGGCCGACGCTGGGGATTATCGGCACGGTCATGGGCTTGGTTTTTATGTTGGCCAACCTCTCCACCCCCGACACCATGGGCCCGGCCATTTCCGCGGCCTTTATTGCCACGCTCTACGGCGTGAGCTCGGCGAACTTGCTCTACCTGCCGATTGCGGCCAAGTTGCAGCGGCGCGGGGAAGAAGAAACCCTGCTGCGGCGCATCATCCTGGAGGGCATTCTTTCGATCCAGGCCGGGGATAACCCCCGGATTTTGGAGGAAAAGCTGCTGGCGTTTTTGCCGCCCCGGCTGCGGCTGCAGGTCTCGGAAAGCCTGAAGGGAGCCGCTAAAAAATGAGCGGACATCGGAAGAAAAAAAAGGCGCATGAAGAGGAAAATTCCGAACGCTGGCTTTTAACCTACGCGGACATGATTACGCTGCTGGTCGCGTTTTTCATGATGATGTATTCCATGTCGGTTATGAACCTCGAAAAATTCAAAAAAGCCGCCATCGGCATCCGCTCGGGATTCAACGGCGTCACGCTGCAGGACAAAAGCGGCGGCGAGTCCATTATTGAAAAAGGCAGCAAGACCATGATCTCGCCGGACTCGCCGAGTTTGTTGGTCAAGCCGTTGGATCTAAAGGCTGAAATCCAAGCGGATCGCACCCGCCAAGCCGCCGCCGCACGCCAGCGGCAGGCCGCTGCGGCCAACGCCAAATTGGTGGAAGCGCACAATCAGCGCATCCATGAGCTGACCAAGAAATTTAACGACAAAATGGATGCCGCCACCCAGCACGGCCGGTTGGCCAAGATTGTGGCTACCAACAAAGGGGTGGCCATTGAGATGGTGGGGGATTTGATTTTTTTCCCCAAGGGCACGGCGCAATTGTCCGAAGAAGCCAAAAAAATTCTGCGCGCCATGGTGGATGTCCTCACCGGCGTATCCAATGAAATTTCCGTGGAAGGTCATACCAGCGCAGGCAAACTTGCCGGGACGACGTTTCTCGATAACTGGGAGCTGTCCACCTCGCGCGCAACCGCCGTGGTGAAATATTTGCTGAGCACGGGGACCATTGATCCCAAACGGCTTTCGGTGACCGGCTACGGCGAATACCGTCCGCTGATCCAACCCCAACCCGGCGCCGCGGGCCTGGAGCACAACGACCGCGTGCGGGTTTTTATTTTTCAGGATTGAAACAACACCTCCTGGTTCTTCCGTAAGGTTTCCTTTGCAATTGCCAACGTCGACGGTCGGTGGTTTGGGGTGGTTTTTCCATATGGGTATTTCATTCCATAGTCCCGGCATATTAACTATGGAACGAAATCCTCACTGGGGAATCTATTCGTCAAAGCTGGAAAAATCCCGGAGTTATTCAAATCATCCATGAAAATCCTTTTAAATTAAGGATAAAAAAGCTCGTCTAAGCTTCTCGTATTTTGCAGGCACGTTTTTAAATGGCACATTAGTTGCTTTATAGAAGCGTGTCAAGGTATGGGCTTCGGGCCCTGAAATTTAAGCCATTGTTTAGAAAGGCCAACCATGGACAAAAACGAGAAAAAGAATAATCCTGCTGAAAGCCCGGCCGAAGGCGGGGGGGACTCGCAAATCAAGTTGTTGTTGTTTGTGGTCTTGGGAATATCGCTGGTCGCGCCTGTGGCCACGGCGGTGTTTACCGTCAAATCCATCAATCAAAATGTCAATACGCTCAAACCCACACCCACGCCCGGAGAAGTCCACGAAGGCGAGAAGGCCGCCGGGTCGCCGGCTGTGGAATTTTTTGATCCCATGGAATTTTTGGTCAATTTGGCCGACAGCGAGGAAAGCCATTATCTGAAAACCACCGTCAGCCTGGGGTTGGTGGGCGCTGCGGAAGAAAACGCCAAATCCGGCTCGGGCGGCGGCGAACACGGGGGTGGGCATGGCGGTGGGCACGGCGGCGGCAAGAAAGAATCTGCACTTTTGGCCCGCGTCAAGACTCAGGAACCCGTGATCCGGGACACGGTCATCTCCATCATCTCCAGCCGAAAATTCCGGGATTTGGGAACCGTGGCCGGGAAGAACGAACTCAAGGAAACTTTGAAAGCCAAGCTTAAGGACCAGCTCAAGGTGGAAGATGTGTCCGTGTATTTTACTTCGTTCACGCTGCAGTAGGCGATGGGAGAAACACATGCCGGCCATGGAAAACCCTGAAATAAAAATCGAAGCGCCCGGGCTTTTGCCGCCCGGCATCCGGCGCTATGATTTCCGCACCCCGCGGAAATTAACCCAGGCGCAGCGCGTCCGCATGGGCGCCTTGTACGCCCGGGTGGTGGGGCGCCTGGCCGAGCGCTTCAGCGTGTATCTCAAATGCCAGGCGGAAACCACGTTTTTAGGTTTGGAGCAGGTACAGGCGGAAAATCTCTCAACCGAAGGCGAAGAAGACGCGGATGCGGTTATTTCCGAGTGGCTGCTCGAGCCGGGGGGAGGGCGTTTTTTCATCAGTTGGACGCGCTCCCTGGCGTTTTATATTTTTGAAAAATTGCTCGGCGGCACCGGGGAGGAGCTTTTTATCGAACCGGAATTGACGGCGTTCGAAAAAGACGTGCTCGGGCGGGTCACCCAACTGGTGGTCCAGGAAGTCCGGGACGCCTGGGATCAGCCGGGCTTCGCGGAGGTTCGTGCCGGACAGATTTTGGAAAGTAAAAAAGCCCTGATGGAAACCTGCAGCCACGAAATTTTGCTCATGGCGGGATTGACCCTGCATCTGGAACCCGTGCACGGCAAGATCGGAATTATTTTTCCCTACACGGTCATCAAACCCTGGCTGGAGGAAAACGAGCCGGTCGCCTCGCCGGTGCCCGAAGCCAAACCGACCGGGCGTTTCGGATTGTGCAAAGCCGTGGCCGAGGCGCCGGTGACTTTGCAGGCCCGCCTTTCTCCCACACCGGTCAAGCTGTCGGACGTCATCAATCTGCAGGCCGGCGATTGCCTGGTGTTGAACCATTCGGCCCAGGCCCCGGTGGAAGTGCATGTCAACGACCGTCTGAAATTTTTCGCCCGTTTGGGCACGCAGCATAATCAATTGGCCCTCCAAATTTCGGCCATGACCAAAGACGTTCCGGGAACAACCGCTCCGGAAGAAGGCAGGGGGTAAACCCAGCATGGAAATCACCCAGGAACCCGAAGTCGGCACGACACCCGCTCAGGAGACCGTTTTGACTGCGCCGGCCCCGGCGGACGCAGCCCCGCTTCCGGAAATTTCCGCGCCCGGCGGCAAGGAAAACCCGGAGGATTCGATCCAGCGGGTGAAATACCCGCCGTTGACGGAAAATCCGGAGAGCCCGACGCTCAGCAACATTGATTACCTCAAGGACGTCAATCTGGAAGCCAGCGTGGAATTGGGCAGTGCGAATCTCACGGTGGAAAAGGTGTTGAATCTGGGGGTTGGCGCCGTGGTGGAGCTTTCCCAAAACGTGGGGGACCCCGTGCGCTTGGTCATCAACCACAACCTATACGCCTTGGGAGAAGTGGTGGTCATCGGCGACAAATTCGGCGTACGCATAACCAAACTGGTGCGTGCCGTTTAAGGCGCGGACATCAAGGAGAGGCGATGATGCACAAAGTGAAAGCTTTCATGAAAATGGCGGGAGCGGTTTTGGCCGGGAGTTGGGCTTGGCCGCCGGCCTCGGTTGGGGCCGAAGAACCGTTGAATTTAGTTTGGGGCAACACGGCCTCGGCTTGCGCAGACTCGGCTGTCGCGGCGCCGGAAGCGCATACGGGCAGCGTACTCTTGGCCTTGGTTTTGGTGTTGAGTCTGCTGGCGCTGCTGGCTTGGTGGTGGAAACGCCAGGCCAAGCCCGCGGCGACCGTCACGGTCGCACCCGGCGGGCAGGTCCGGATGCTGAACCGTTTCAACGCCGCCCAGACGTTTATGCTCTGGGAGGAAGCGGAAAAAACTTATGCCGTGGTCATGAAAAACAACCGCGTGGAAATGTTCGCGGAACTGCCCGGTTTGCGCCCGGAGGGAGGGCGTTCGTCGGGGACCCGCACACCGCCCCCCAAGACCTTTCAAGAGATTTGGATGCAGTTGATCAGGCCTGCCGGCAAGCCGTAAGTGCGGGGAAATTTAAGGAGGGTGCTTTGATGCGCGGATTAGGTGTGCTGGCCTGCGTGCTTTGCCTGGCCGGTCTGATTTTCTCGGTGCCCTCGCCGGCGGCGGCGCAACCGGGCATCAATTTCGGCATAAGCCAGGGCAGCGGGCCCGCAGGCGTGCAGGTGCAGGTCAACACCGCCTCTTCTCCCAAGCAGTTGAGCAATCTGCTGGAAATTTTCGTCATGCTGACGGTGCTTTCCCTGGCGCCGTCCCTTTTGATCTTATGCACCTCCTTTACCCGGATTCTTATTGTGCTCTCCTTTCTGCGCCAGGCTTTGGGTGTTTCGCATATCCCGCCCAACCAGGTGCTCATTGCCATGGCCCTATTTCTGACCGCCTTCAACATGATGCCGGTATGGCAGGAAATTCAAACCACGGCCTTGGCGCCTTATTCGGCCGGGGACATTTCCTGGGAGACCGCCGCCCGTCGGGGCGTGGAGCCGCTGCGGCAATTTATGCTGCGTCAAACCCGCGTGAAGGATTTAAGCCTGTTTTTGAAATTATCCCGCCAAAAAAACGTGCATAAGATCGAGGACGTTTCCTTGATGGTGGTGGTTCCGGCGTTCATCATCAGCGAACTGCGGGCGGCGTTCATTATCGGGTTTTTGCTGTACTTGCCGTTTTTGGTGATCGACATGGTGGTGGCCAGCGTGCTGCTTTCCATGGGCATGATGATGCTGCCGCCGGTGATGATTTCCCTGCCGTTTAAAATTTTATTGTTCGTGCTCATCGACGGTTGGAATTTGATTGTGGGCTCGCTGATGCGGAGTTTTCATTAGGAGGAAGCAGAAGCGGGGGAAAATGCCGGGAAATTTTTAAATAGCGCAGTGCACTCAAAAATCCTTAAATTTTAAGGATATTTTTGAAAGCGGCGAGACGGAAAAAGGTCAAAAACCGAAAAAATCGGACCGGATTCGGACTCGCAGGTCCGGGTTTGCCGGAAAGCCGCAGAAACGCAGGAGGACGGCATGAATGAAATGGTGGTTATGAAATTGGCCAAAGACGCGCTCTGGCTGATTTTGCTGCTCTCGGCGCCGGCGCTTTTGGTGGGGTTGGTCATTGGTCTGGTGGTCAGCGTTTTTCAAGCCGTGACTTCGATTCAGGAAATGACGCTGGCGTTGATTCCCAAAATATTGGCGGTGTTCGCCGCGCTGTTGGTCTGCGGCCCCTGGAGCTTACGGCTGTTGATCAGCTATACCCAGCAAATAATCGCCAATATTCCGCATTATTTGCGTTGAAGGAGCCGTATGGAGATCGCGTTGCCGTGGGTGCAGATTTTTGTTCTGGGCGTGGTGCGGGTGGCGGCGTTTTTGGTGCAAGCGCCCATCTTGGGCACCAGCGCCGTGCCCATGCTCGTCAAAGTGATGCTGGCCCTGGTACTGGGCTTTTTCCTAATGCCTGGTGATGCGGTTTCAGCCGCCAACCAGGCCTGGGGTTGGCTGCCGTTTATGCTGCTGTTGCTCAAGGAAACGTTGGTGGGCTGGCTTATGGGAATATCGTTGTTCGTACTGATGGCGGCTTTGCAGGCGGCCGGCGAACTGGTGGGTTTTCAAATGATGTTTTCAGCGGCGAGCACGTTTTCCATGCTCAACCTGGAACAAAGCACGGTCACGGGGAATTTGTTCAACTTCCTGGCCATGTTGGTTTTTGTGGGGGTAGACGGGCACCATGCCCTTTTGGGGGCTCTGGACCTGAGCTTCCGGGTTTTGCCCGTTTTCAGTTTTCCGGCCTCCTTGGGCACGTTCCACGCTTGGAGCACCCTGCTGGGACGGATTTTTGAAATCAGCGTCAAGCTCTCGCTGCCGCTGTTGGCCGCCCTGTTTATCACCAATGCGATTCTGGGCATGATTGCCCGGACCATGCCGCAAATCAATGTCTTTGTCATCGGCATGCCCGTGCAAATCGTCGCCGGTTTTGTGATTTTAATCATGATGCTCGGCGGGTTGATAGCCGCCGAAACGCACGGTTTTATGCAATGGGCTCATGAGCTTAAAGGCTTTATCCATCAGTTGCAACCTTAGAAAGGGCTTTTTTCTATGGCCGATCCGAGCAAAACAGAATCCGCAACGCCGAAAAAACGGCGGGAAGCCCGCGCCGAGGGCAAAGTCGCGCGGAGCCAGGAGTTGGCCAGCAGCGTGAATTTAATGGTGGGCGTTGCGATGATTTTTCTCACCGGGGCTTTCGCCAGTCACACGCTTAAAACCTATACGGTCAAAGTATTTGCGCAAATGTCCACGCTCCCCGGGGATTTGCAGGAAATGATGCCCTTTTTGATGCAAGCGGGCATTGCTTCCCTCACGCTGATGGCGCCGATTTTGGCCGCGCTGCTGGTGGCCGGGTTGCTGATCAATTACGGGCAGGTGGGTTTTCAGTTTTCGGGGGACGCCTTAATACCCAAAGCTGACCGCCTCAACCCGCTCAATGGTTTCAAACGCATTTTTTCAGCCAAGGGATGGGTGGAGTTGTTGAAAGCCGCTGTAAAAATTGCGCTTTCGGGAGCCATCGCCTGGTCGGTTTTTTCCCGCCGTTTGCCGGAGCTGATTTTGACCACCCAAGCCCCCTTGATCGCCGGTCTCAACCGCTCCGGGGACATGCTCTGGGAAATGGCTTGGAAAGTCGGCCTTTTCTTCCTGGTGCTGGGGGCGGCGGATTATGCCTGGCAGAAATACGAATTTGAGAAAAACCTGAAGATGACCAAGCAGGAAATTCGGGATGAGTACCGCCAAACCGAGGGTGACCCCATGGTCAAGTCCAAGCGCCGGTCCAAACACCGGCGTTTGGTCATCTCGCGCATGGCCGCGGAAGTGGCGCGGGCGGATGTGGTAACCGTCAACCCCACGCACTATGCGGTGGCCATGCGCTATGACGCGCCCCGCATGCGGGCCCCCAAAGTGGTCGCCAAAGGGCAGGATTACTGGGCCAAGCGCATTGTGGCCGTGGCCCGTCTTCACCGCATTCCCGTGATTCAAAACAAGGCTGTGACCCGGGCCTTATATAAACAGGTCGAAATCGGACAGGAGATTCCGCCCGCGCTCTATCGGGCCGTGGCGGAAATCCTGGCGGCGCTTTATCGGCTGCGCGCTCGGCGGAGGGCATGACCATGGCGAACACGGCATTCAACCGGTACGGAGAAATCGGCATCGTGGCGGCGATTGTGGGGCTTTTGATCATTATGATCATACCCCTGCCGCCCATGATTTTAAGCCTGCTGATCATCATGAACATCGGACTGGGCTTGGTGATTTTGCTGGTCGCCATGTATATCGGCCGGCCTTTGGAGTTCTCGGTGTTTCCCTCCCTGCTCTTGGTGATGACCCTTTTCGATTTGTCGCTGCATATTTCCGCCACCCGCTTGATTTTAACCCAGGCCAACGCCGGGCAAGTCATCCGGGGGTTTGGGGAAGTTATGACCGGCGGCAGCCCGGGGGTGGGGCTGCTGCTGTTTATCATCATCACCATCGTCCAGTTTTTGGTCATTACCAAGGGCTCGGAACGCATTTCCGAAGTCACGGCCCGCTTCACCTTGGACGCCATGCCCGGCAAGCAGATGTCCATTGACGCGGATTTGAGCGCGGGTCTCATCAGCAACGAGGACGCCAAGGCCCGGCGCGCGGACATCAATGCCGAGGCGAGCTTCTACGGAGCCATGGACGGGGCCAGCAAGTTCGTCAAAGGCAACGTGGTGGCCGGCTTCATCATCATCGTCATCAACATCGTGGGCGGTATCCTGGTGGGGTTTTTCCAAGGGCAAATGGGCTGGCAGGAAGTGCTGCGCACCTACACCCTGTTGACCATCGGCGAAGGCCTGGTCATCATCATTCCTTCGCTGCTGGTGTCGGTGGCCGCGGCCATCATCATCACCCGGGCGGCTTCGGGCTCCAACTTGGGGGCCGACTCGATCATGCAGTTGCTGGAGCGCCCCCGGGCCCTGAAAATCGCGGCCTTGACCATGTTCTTGTTTGCCGTGGTGGGCCTGTTTACGACTCTGCCGGTTTTCCCCTTTTTACTCATGGCCGGGCTTCTGGGTGCCGCCACCCAGCTTTCCAAGCGCCAGGAAACCGCCAAAGCCGAGGCCAAGGTTCAGACCCGAAAACAAAAGGAAGAACCCGTGGACATGGTCGCGCCCTTTTTGCTGGTCCCCCCCGTGGAATTGGAACTGGGATACGGGCTGCTGGGCATGGTGGACACGGAGCGCAAGGGCAACCTGCTCAGCCGCATTAAAATGGTGAGGCAGAACCTGGCCGTGGAACTGGGCATTGTGGTGCCCCCCATACGGGTCAAGGACAACATCAAACTGGGCTCCAACACTTACTCCATCCGGGTTAAGGGGGTGGAATGCACCCATCATGAACTCTACCCCGGACATTTCCTGGTCATGAACCCTTCCGGCCCTTTGACCAACCTGCCGGGCATCAAGACCGTAGAGCCGACGTTTGGGTTGTCGGCTATCTGGATCAACGAGTCATTCCGGGAGCGCGCCGAGGTTCAGGGCAACACGGTGGTGGACGCTTCCACGGTGTTAATCACCAACTTAATGGAAATTTTGCGGCGGCATGCGTTTGAAATCCTGGGCCGGCAGGAAGTTCAGGTACTTGTCGATCATTTACGCCCCACTTATCCCGCGGTAATTGACGAATTGATTCCCAATCTCCTCACCCTGGGGGAGGTTCAATTGGTCCTCCAGAACCTGCTGCGGGAGCGGATTCCCATCAAAGACATGGTGACCATTCTGGAAACCCTTGCCAATAATGCCCGGATCAGCAAGGATGCCGAGATTTTAACTGAAAATGTCAGGGCGGCCTTGGGCCCCTCTATTTGCCAGCAATTTCAAAGCGATCGTAATGTGCTTTCGGTTGTAACCGTGGATCCGGGTTTGGAACGGTTAATTTCCGAATCCGCGCATGTCACTCCGCAAGGCGTTACTTATGGGTTGGAACCGCCGTTGTTGCAGAAGATGTTCGGTCAAATTCAAAGATTGATGGAAAAATTAATTCCAGGCACGCGTCATCCGGTTTTGCTTTGTTCCCCCCAGGTGCGCATGCATGTCAAACGCCTGACAGAACGGACGCTGCCGCAATTGGTTGTGCTTTCGTTTAATGAAGTCCCGCAACAATTTAAAGTGCAATCCTTGGGTATGGTGGAAATGCCTGTTCCGGCATAAAGAGGGTTTTAATGATTCAGAGCAGCAGGGCAAAAAAAATTGTGGCCATCGACGACGAACCGGAAATCGGTTGGTTGATCACGCGTATTTTGGAAGAGGAGGGCTACCAAGCCTTGGTGGCGGATAACGGCCGCGAGGGGTTGGAGTTGATCCGCCGGGAAAGTCCGGACGTGGTTCTGCTGGACCTGCGTCTGCCCGAAATGGACGGTTTGGAGGTTCTGCGGCGCGTCAGGGAGTTCGACAAGGACCAAATGGTCATTATCCTCTCGGCTTTTGAAAGCTTTGAGGTGGCTGTGCAAGCCATGAAACTGGGTTCATATGATTTTTTAACCAAACCCATTAATGTGGAAGAAATGAAAATCACCTTGAAGAATGCCTTAAATACCCGGCAACTGGAACAAGAGGTGCGGGTATTAAAACAACAGGTGGCGCAGACCCGGGAAGCCGCCCAGTTGGTCGGGGATTGCCAGGCCATGCGGGATCTGGCTCGGCAGATCGAACTGGCGGCTCGGCATGGGGTTTCCACCCTTATTTTGGGTGAAAGCGGAACCGGCAAGGAATTGATCGCCCGGGCGGTTCACTATCAAAGCGGGCGCGCGCAACAACCTTTTGTCAGCATAGATTGTTCCACCATACCGGAAAACCTAGTGGAGAGCGAGCTTTTTGGGTACGAGCGCGGGGCGTTCACTGGGGCTGGGGAACGCAAACCCGGGCGGCTGGAAATGGCCGGCGGCGGCACCTTGTTTCTGGATGAAATCGGCAATATGCCTCCGGCCATGCAGATGAAACTTTTACGGGTAATCCAGGAGCGGACCATTGTCCGCCTGGGAGGAAAAGTTCCGATTCACATCGACCTCAGGCTGATTGCGGCCACCAACCAGGATTTGCGCCAGGCCATTGCCTTGGGAAAGTTTAGGGAAGATCTCTATTATCGGATCAATGAGTTTCCCCTTCAAGTTCCGCCCCTGCGGGACCGCGGCGACGACATTCTCACCTTGGCCAAATACTTCCTGGATAAGTTCAATACCGAGTTCAACAAGGAAGTTCGGGAAATTTCACCCGAAGCCCAGGCGAGGTTGCTGGCCTATGCCTGGCCCGGCAATGTCCGCGAACTGCAAGGCGCCATCAAGCGCGCTTTGATTTTGGCCGGGGATGCAATCGGCATAGAACACCTGCCGCCGGAAATTACGGGTGTGACCCGGGAGATGCCGCTGTTGTTTCACACGCGCCCGGATGAAGTCCGTCCCATCAAGGAAGTTTCGCGCGAGGTGGTGGCCCAGGTGGAGCGGGAAATGATACAACGCGCCCTGGATCGCTCCGGGGGCAATAAGATCAAAACCGCGCGCTGGCTGGGCATTGATTATAAAACACTGTTCAACAAATTAAGGCAATACGGACTGGAAGGTTTCGGAAAGACGGAGGGCACCACGCTTCCGGCGGGTGAGGGCCGGCCGCGCCCTGAAAGCGGACAACTGGCCGTTGGGGAGATTTGCTTATGAACAGGGTTTGGGCGTTTGCCGCCAATGCGTCCTTGGTGTTCGGCGGGTTGAGCATGGCCGTGGAAACTGTGCTGGGACATAACCCGGTTACGATTATGGTACGGGCAAGCATAAGCATTTTGGCCGCGGGTTTGGCGGGTTTCTTTTTCCGGTGGCTCTTGGAACATTGGATCCAAGCGGTTCAGGCCAAGGCTCAGGCGGAGGGCAATCCCGAGATTGTTAAAACCAATGCTGCAGCAGCCAAATCGGCGGTTAAGGTAGGGAGGTGATGACGCATGGAGGCTGATGAACGGCAGGACTGGGAACGCTATAAACAGCAAGGTTCTGCCGAAGATCATGAACGCCTCTGCGTCCGTTATCTCCCTTTTGTCAAACGTTTGGTCGGGCGCATGGAAATATACTTTGGCGACGGCGCCTTGGATAGGAACGATTTATACCATGCAGGTGTCATCGGTTTGATTGATGCCATTGAAAAGTTTGACCCAGACCGGGAGATTGAATTTACCACCTACGCGCAGCAGCGTATTCGCGGGGCGGTATATGACGAAATTCGCGCTTTGGACGGCCTTTCGCCGCGTTCCCGGCGGCAGAAACGGCAATTGGAAAAAAAACGCGATGAGTTGCAGACCCGGCTCCTGCGTCCGCCGACGGACGAGGAAACGGCGACGGAACTGGGCGTGAGTTTGGAACGGTTTTATCAACTGCAAACCGAATTGGCCGCCCAGCGTGTATCTCCGGGCGTTTCCGAAGACCACGAAGATGAATTGATCCTCTACACCGATCGGCCGGTGGAACAAAAGCTTGCACCCTGGATCCCCGAAGCCGACGGCTTGAGCCCGGCTGAAAAAGCCAAGTTTTTAGCGGCTAAAATTGATCAGTTGCCCGAGCGGATGCGGTTGGTTTTGGGGTTGTATTATCGGGACAATTTGACGCTTAAAGAAATTTCTGAAATTTTGCATTTGACCGAGGCCCGCATTTGCCAGGTGCATGCTGCGGCCATGGAGCAGTTGTGCGCGGAGTTGAAAGGCCTTAAGAAAATTTTTGTGAACCGCTGAAGCGGCGAGGGTGAAGGGGGTGCGGCGACATGGTGGAACCCTTGGATATGCAAAACATGCTGGGCCGCACGCCTCTGGTTGAAAAGACGGTGGCCGCCCAACGGGATGACGTTCAGCAACAAGCGCATACGGCCGCGCAATTTGCCGTCGCGCGGCAGCATAAAAATGAAAATGTGCAGTTGAAGCGCGACAGTCCGCGGACTGAAGCCAAAAAGGACAACCCCAAACGCGGCCAGGCTCAAGCCGGCGACGCGGGCGGGGACCCGGCGTCGGAGCCGGAGGAGGCTGGGGAAGTGGAGTTGGTCTCTGAAACCAGCGATGAACCCAGGCACCGTTTGGATGTCACGATCTGATTTGGGGGATGCATGTACGTTTCGGCCGGAGACATTTTCAGCCCAGGGCATAAAATCATCCTCTCCCTGCAGGATGCCCGGTACCCTTTGCGCTTTCATCCTTGGGTAAGAGGCTGCGACCACCGGGTCTTGACCTTGGAATTGCCGGATCGGTGGTGGCGCTTGACCGCCTTTTTACCCGATATGCGCGTGGAATTGAGTACGGTACGGGAAGACACCATTTACGGACTCAAAGGAAGAATCTTGGAAGTGAGCCAGCGCCCCCCCGGCATGATCGTCGAACATGCCAACCAACTCGAGCGCGTGCAGCGCCGGACTTTTTACCGTTTGGATCATCGCGCCCGGGTGATCATTACTCAGGCCGTTTTTCCCGAGGGGCAACGGCTCGGACCTTGGGAAGCATGGGTTACGGACATTTCTGCCGGAGGATTGGGGCTGCGCGTCGGGCAGTTTTTGCCTCCGGAGACCGCGCTTTCGATCGACAAGCTTTGGGAACATCAGGATCCCCAGATGTTCGAGGCCGAGCCCTACCTGTTGAAAGTCCGCTGGTGCCGGGTTCATCATCCCGATGGTTTTAAAATCGGGGCGCGGTTTGAATTTCAGGACGTCAAAGCTTCCGACCGCATGGCCCGCATTGTGCATCAACTGCAAGTGCTTCGTCTCGCCCGCTATCAACATCTCATACCGCAACCCCGGAGCTAGTTGCGCGGCAGGCTTTTTTCAGGATTCGCTTTATAAAAATGTGAAAAGCCGATATAATAAAGCATTTCAGAGCGGAAGTTGAGGCTTACGTCCTATGGCATGGTTGCGTTGGGTGTGCTTGATCTTGGCCGTCGCGGGCCTGCTGGGCTGTTCTTCGCTCGCGCCCATGAGCGCGCGCCCGCAGTCCGACACCCAAAAGGTGGCTGAACTTCCCCTGGTCAATTGCGTTCCCCCCATGGATGATCCGGATTATTGGATCATCAAATATCCCCGCCCGGATAAAATTTTTCTCAGTCCCCGGCAGATTCAACGCTTGAACCAAACCAGCGTGGAACACGGGTTGGTCAACGACGTTTTTTCCGAGAAATTGTGGAACGATCAACCCAAGTACGCCGAGCGCCAGGAGGAAGAAAACAATGCCGTGAACCCGGGCTTATCCTCGAACCAGTCTATGCCGGGAACCATGACGGCCGCCAGGCTGCAGGCTTATCTGCGCGAGGAAACCGATCGGATTAAAATGGTGCCGCGCTGGGACGCCCAAGGCAAGCCGGTGGGGGAGGCGTATTATCGCCGGTTGGACGAGAATTTAAATTTGGCCGGCATCACGTCTCAAAACCCGATCCGTTACGGACTCATGCGGCGGCGCAGCGATTTTCGGTATTACCCCACGCACGACATTCTTAAACTCAAACCCTCCCCCTGGGAATTCGATGTGCTGCAAGTCTCGGCAGTGCAGGCCTACCAACCGGTGGCGATTTTGCACGCCAGCCGCGACGGCCGCTGGATGTTCGGCGTGGCCCCGGCCTGCCGGGGATGGGTTCCGAGCCGGGACGTGGCTTTGGCCGGCCGGCCCGAGGAATTGCGGCCGTTTACGCAACCGCGGGAGCGTTTGGTGGTGGTGGGACATTACGCCACGGTGGCGGCGCAACCCGGGGATACGCTGTCGGCCGAGCGCTTCTATATGGGGACCGTTTGTCCCCTGATTGCCCGCGATGCCCGGTATTACCAAATAGCTCTGCCGGAAGTCGAGGGCAACAGCCGTTTGGCGCAACGCGTGGGCTACATTTTACGTGAAGATGCGGTCCACGAAGGGTTTTTGCCCTGTACGCCGCGAACCATCTGCGACCAGGCGTTTAAGCTCCTGCACACGCCTTATTCCTGGGGCGGGGCCGGAGAGTACCGGGATTGCTCCCAACTGGTCATGGATGTTTTTGCCACCGTGGGCTTAGCCCTGCCCCGCAATTCAGGTGGGCAGGGGCAGGTGGGCAACGGGATCGTGCGTCTAAATCACAAACACAAGGCGGCCCGCCGTTTGGCGGAACTGGGGCGTTTGGACCACCCGGCTCTGTTGCAGTTTCCCGGACATGTCATGCTTTTTATTGGCCGGGAAGGCAACCGCGCCTATGCCATCCATGATATATGGTCCTTCCGGCAACCGGAATCATCCTCCCACGACCGCAAAATCATCATCGGTCAAGTCGTGGTTTCTGATCTGTCTTTGGGTGAAGACAGCACCCGCGGATCCCTCTTGGAGCGCATCACGGTCATCAATCGCCTACAACCCTAACTTCCTGAAGAACCAATCTTTTATTCGAGGGTCTAACCACGCGTTGTTGATTTTTGCCTATTGACAAGCCCCGGCAATTACCCATAATGGGGTGATTTTTCGGCTTGGTTAAAGATCAAGTATAAGGGTGTTGCACCCCAAACCATAACAAGCGCGCACTTACGGGAGGAAGCATGGACAAGGATATTCGCGTATTGAACGACAAGGTAAAAAAAGAAAGTGTCTTCGTGGAAGAATTACGCCATGAAATCGCCAAGGTGATCGTGGGGCAGAGATATTTGGTGGACGGTCTGCTCATCGGACTTCTGGCCGACGGGCATGTCCTTTTGGAAGGCGTGCCGGGTCTGGCCAAAACCCTGACCGTGAAAACTCTCTCCGATTGCCTGGAAGCTTCCTTTCAACGGATCCAATTTACCCCGGATCTCCTGCCCGCGGACTTGATCGGGACCATGATCTATCAGCCCAAAGGCGACGGGTTCGCGATTAAAAAAGGGCCCATCTTCGCCAATCTCATCCTGGCCGACGAAATCAACCGCGCTCCCGCCAAAGTGCAAAGTGCCTTGTTGGAAGCCATGCAGGAGAGGCAGGTAACCATCGGTGAACATACCTATCCTTTGGAAGCGCCCTTTCTGGTTTTAGCCACGCAGAACCCCATTGAACAACAGGGCACCTATCCTCTGCCCGAAGCGCAGGTGGACCGTTTTTTGCTTAAGCTTAAAGTGGGCTATCCGACACGGGAAGAGGAGAAGGAAATTTTGATACGCATGACGGGCACGGAAACTCCCCATGCCAACCGGATCGTGTCGGTCAAGGATATCCTCCGCGCCCGCAAGCTGGTCGAACAGATCTATGTGGATGAAAAAATGCAAAAATACATCATCGATCTGGTCTTCGCTACCCGCGAACCAGAGGCCAGCGGGCTGAAGGATTTGAAGGGTCTGATCGCCTACGGGGCTTCCCCCCGCGCCACCATCAGCCTAACCCGAGCTGCCAAGGCGTACGCTTTCCTGAACGGTCGGGGCTTTATCACCCCGGAAGACGTCAAGACCGTCGGTTTGGATGTTTTGCGGCACCGCGTCCTGATCACCTATGAAGCCGAAGCCGAGCAGATGAATTCCGAGATGATCGTTAAAGCGGTGTTTGACGGGGTTGAGGTTCCCTAGCCCATGCTCCCCAAGGAAGTCATAGCCAAAATCCGGCGCCTGGAAATTAAAACCGGGCGTATTGTCAATGAATTGTTCGGCGGACAATACGAGAGCGTGTTTAAGGGCCGGGGCATGGAATTTGACGAGGTCCGGGAATACCAACCTGGGGACGATATTCGTTCTATTGACTGGAATGTTACGGCCCGCATGGGACACCCGTATATCAAGAAATTTGTGGAAGAACGCGAGTTGAATATCATGCTTTTGGTGGATGCCTCCAATTCCCAAAAATTTGGAACGCAGAAGCAGACCAAGATGGAAATGGCTGCTGAATTATCCGGGGTATTGGCGTATACGGCCATTAAAAATAATGACCGGGTCGGTGCGTTACTATTTACCGACAAAGTGGAAAAATTTATTCCGCCTGCCAAAGGCAGCACGCATTTATCCCGAATTCTCAGAGATGTTCTTTATGCCCACCCGGAAAGCAAAGGCACGGATTTAAATCCCCCCTTGGAATTCATCAATGACGTACTTAAACGGAAGTGCATTGTTTTCCTAATTTCAGATTTCCATGCCCAAGGTTATGACCGGGCTTTGGCAATTACCAATCGCAGGCATGATGTCATTGCTTTTGAAATTATCGACCAAGGGGAACAAAAATTACCGCCCGTGGGCTTTATTGCCATGGAAGACCTGGAATCCAATAAAAGCCGATTGGTTTGGGCAGGATCAAAAAATGTTCGCGAAGCCTTTCGTTTGGGGTATGAAAATTCGCGAGTCCAGAAAAGAAGTTTCTTTAGGCGCTTGGGTGTTGATCATATTGAACTATATACGGATAAATCCTATGTTGAACCGTTGCTCAATTTCTTTAGGATGAGGGCACGTCGGTTCAGATGAAAAAGTGATTTCAACGATAACCAGCAGAGCAAAAAGACCGAGGCTGATCAGCACTTGAGGTCCAGGTGTGCAAGGCGCTCGCCTCGGAGAGACTCGCTCGAATCGGAAATCCTTTTGCTGATAAGGATTTCCTCAACGCTTGCTCGCCTGGACCTCAAGTGCCGACAGGCAGAAGATTTTTCATAACCTGAGAAGCGCATGGAAAAAAGGATTAAAATGATTAAATTCAACTTGGCCCAGGCTACCCGGCTGATGTTGGCTTTGGCGCTTGCAGGTTTCGTGGCTGCGCCGGCCTTTGCAGTGGTCATCGAAACCGGAGCCCAACAATCCGTTACATCAACAGCTCAAATTTCGGCCTCTCAGGCAGGTCCGTCGCCCCTTTTTATTTCCTTGATGCTGAGGAAACTGAAATGTAAAACTGGGGAAAATTTGGATATCTCTGTGTCCTGGGAATGGAAAGATGGAGTTAAAATTTCCAGGCCAATGTACCCGCAACCTTGGGGCGATTGGGTATTGATTTCCAGCCAGGAAGGGAAAGCGATCCAAAAAGAAAAAGGTTCATGGCAGAGAATAGACAAATTGAAGATTATGACTTTCATGGATGGAAAAGTAGAGATCCCCGCCTTGGCTGCCAATTTTCAAGTTCCCGGACAACCTCCAGTGGAATACCGCTCCGCAGTGGTAACCATTGAAGTGGAACCCAAAGTTAATAAAAAGGGTGAATTGGAAGCAAATTTACGGGATATCAAGAACCCTATTTGGATGGTTTCTTTTTGGCAGATTTTATTGGCACTGTTGGTAGCTGCCGTCTTGCTTGTTGGTATCGCTTGGTATTCAAAAAAAGTCGGACTATTAGGTGGGGCTAAAAAGCTCGAGCCGATTCGTCCGCCCGAGGATGTGGCCAGGGAAAGATTAAAATCACTCAAAGAATCGGATTTGTTGACTCAGGGAAATTTTAAAGCTTATTATATTGAACTGACCGATATTCTTCGCCATTATTTGGAAGGCAGATATTCCATTTCCGCCCCGGATAGGACCACGGCTGAATTGATGAAGGAATTAAAGAGGATACTGGAACGCAAAGATATCCTTACCCTGCGGGATTTGCTTGAAAGAAGCGATATGATTAAATTTGCCAAGGGCTCACCGGATTCCAAGGAAATAGAAATAGATTGGAATGTGGTCAAGGAATTTGTAGAACAAACCACAATGGTTTATCAAAATTCCCTTAATACTGAAATAAAGTCAAATTTGGAAAACAATCATGATTTGAGTAAAAACGGAAATAATATTACCACTCCAGGGAGCAAATTATGAGATTTGCCAATCCTTGGTGGTTTTTAATTTTAATCTTGGTGGCAGGCTTGGGTTGGCTATTATGGAAAAAAGCAGGTAAACCTGATGGCATCCGATTTTCTGATCTAAGTTTGGTGGAAAAATCAATTCCGAAGCGGCTAATTGGGCCGGACGAAATTCTCGGCATTATCAATTTATTGGGGCTGATATTTTGCATTATTGCCTTGGCCAGACCTCAGACCGGACTAAAGACCGAACAGATATCAGGACAAGGTGTTGATATCATTTTATGCATGGATACTTCCGGATCCATGAGATCCATTGATTTTAAACCACAAAATCGTCTCGGTGCAGCCAAGGAAGTAGCTAAAAAATTTGTGGAAAGCCGAAGCAAGGATAGAATGGGGTTGGTGGTTTTTGGCGGCGTGGCAGAAACCATATGCCCCTTGACTATAGATAAAAGGGCTATGTTGGATTCCTTGGAGGGAACCAGCATTGACATGACCGGTGTGGATATGACGGCCATAGGCATGGGTGTTGCCACGTCGGCAGATAGGCTTCGAACCTCTCAGGCGAAAAGCAAAGTGATCGTGCTATTAACAGACGGAAGAAATAATACCGGTTCTGTGGATCCAATTACTGCTGCCAAGGCTGCGGGTGCTTTGGGAATAAAAATTTATGCCATTGGGGCCGGTTCGCCCGAAGGCGGTATCATGCCGGTCCAAGACCCGCTCTATGGCATGAGGTATGTTCGTTTACCGGGAAATGATCTGGATGAAGACACGCTGCGCACTGTGGCGACTGTCAGCAACGGTGTCTATTTCCGGGCTAAAGATGGCAAAGGGTTGGAAGATATTTTTCGCAAGATTAATGACCTGGAGAAGAGCGAATATAAAATTTCGGAATTTACGCACTATCGGGATTTATATCCGGGTTGGTTGGGGCTGGGATTGGCGCTGTTATTTTTAGGGGCCATGCTTAACGAAACCGTCTTAAGGCGGATTCCGTAAACCTTTAAACGGAAGTTGGGGAGCGGGTTATGGAGTTTTCACAACCTGGGTTTTTTTATGCGGCCTTGAGTTTGTTGGTGATCTTCCCTCTGGCCGGGGTGGTGATTTTTTGGAGAAGAAAATCCGATTATCGGGCTTTTGGATTTTTAGAAGCTTTCCAAAATTTGACGGCGCATTTGTCTCCCCTCCGGCGACTGCTAAAAACCATCCTGTTGATGTCGGGACTTTTTTTCCTCACCCTGGCTTTGGCCGGTCCGCAATGGGGGAGTAAAATGGTGGAGGTTCGCCGTCAAGGTGTTGACGTCCTAATCGCACTCGATGTGTCGCGTTCCATGTTGGCCGAAGATATCAAGCCCAATCGTTTGCAGCGGGCGCAACAAGAACTGACGGCTTTAATCGACCAGCTCAAGGGAGACCGGGTGGGGGTCCTGGCTTTTGCCGGAAACGCCCAGATGGCCTGTCCGTTGACCTCGGATTTTGAAGCGGCCAAAATGTTCTTAGGTTACCTTACGCCGGATAGTATAACTGTGCCTGGGACTTCCTTGGGCGAAGCGATCCGTTTGGCCATCACCATGTTTCCCAAAGGGGATGAAGGTTCGCGCGTCCTAGTGCTTTTAACCGACGGCGAAGATCATCACTCCCAGCCCGTGGAAGCCGCCGAAGCGGCCAAAGCCGCCGGGATCCGTATTGTCAGCATAGGCCTGGGAACGCCCGGGGGAGAACCGATTCCGATCCGCGACAATTCCAACAATGTCACGGGGTATGTGAAGGATGCCCACGGGAAATCCGTGGTTTCGCGCTTGGATGAAGGGCTTTTAAAACAAATAACGCAAATTACCGGCGGGGCTTTCTGGCCGTCGGCCACGGGAAGCTTGGAGGCCGCGCGTTTGTCGGAAGTGATTGGTCAAATGCAAAAGCGGGATATCTCGGCCGGTCAATACGGCGCCTCCGAAGACCGGTTTCAATATGCGCTCTTGCCCGGCTTGTTGTGTCTGCTGGCTGCGTTCTGGCTTCCGCAGAGAAGACGGTCCTGGTTGCTGATGGTGCCGTTGCTGTTGGGGTTGAACCTGACCCCCGCGCGGGCCGACGTGGGCAGCGATATTAATCAAGGCAATCGCAATTATACCAATCGGCGTTATGAAACGGCGCTGCAAAAATACCAAGATGCCCAAATTAAGGCGCCGGACTCGGCTGTCGTTCAACATAACCTCGGCAATGCCTTGCACAAGCTGAATAAATTTGAAGAAGCGGATGCCGCCTATCGGCAAGTCCTTAAAACCAAGAAGCCGCAGTTGGCGTCCCAAGCTTGGTACAATTTGGGCAATAATTTTTTACAGCAAAGAAAATTTTCCGAGGCCATTGAACCTTACCGACGTGCGCTGAAGATAAATCCCAAGGATGAGGATGCCCTAAACAATCTGGCGCTTGTCCTGCGGTTCTTGAAAAAACCCCCGGCCGATACCCGGCCAAAACAGGATCAGAAGCCTTCGGAACAAAAGCCCGGTCAAGGTCAAAACGGCCAAGGCCAGTCCCAGAATGAAAAACAAAATTCGCAGGGGCAAAAGCCGGGAACGGGCCAAACTCAAAAACCCTCAGGACCGGATGACAAAGGGGAGCAAAAGTCCGATAAAAAAGCGGATGGCGATTCCCCGGACGCGCAGGGTGTCAACCCGGCGAAAGCGCCCAAGCCCGGGGAAATGAGCCCTGAAGATGCGGTTAATCTCCTCAATGCCGTGCGGGATTCTGAAAAAGAGGCGCAACAAAAGCGCCTAAGCGGGGCTATGGATAAAGGTAAAAAAGGCAGGGAAAATGTGCCGGAAGACTGGTAAAAAATAAGGGAAATCAGTATACTACAGTTGTTTAAAGGATAGAAAACCGGTCAATATTCCTGTGAAAACACCAGGTGACGAGGAAAAGAAACCGTGAAGAAGATTTTTCTAGGATTATTAAGCGTTTTTTGGCTTTTGGCCTTGGCGGCTCAGGCGGCGGATATTTCCATTTCCGCTCAAGCCGGTCCCCAACAGGCCGGTGTGGGAGAAAACATTACACTGCGGGTCATTATTGAAGGCCAGGCCAATATCAACGGCTCGCCGGCGTTGCCGGATTTGCCGGATTTTCAGGTTTATAGCGGCGGGCGTTCTTCCAACTTTACGTTCATCAACGGGCAAGTATCTTCTTCCTTGCAATATACCTTTATATTAGTCCCCAAGCACACGGGAACTTTCACCATTGGCCCCATAAACCTGGTTTATGAAAATAAGACCTATTCCACCGCGCCGATTCAAATTGTCGTGGGCGGCGGGGGCTCCCGGCCGGCCCCGGCTCCGTCGGCCAACGTTCCTTCGGCTCCCAGTGCATCCTCCCCGGGGGTAAGCCGGCATAACCAGGACCCGGTCTTTATTACCACCCAAACGGACCGGCATGAGGTTTATGTCAATGAGCCGGTGATTTTGACCTTTCGGTTTTATCATCGCATTCCGATATTGGCGCAGCCGCAGTATCAACCTCCCAGCATCAATGGTTTTTGGGCCGAAGATCTTCCGCCACAGCGTGAGTTTATTACTACGGTCAATGGGGTGGAATTCCAGGTTACGGAAATTAAAACCGCCTTGTTTCCCACTACGGCCGGCAAACTGAACATTGGCCCCGCCACCCTGGCGGTGCAGGTGGAAGATTTCAACCGCAGATCTGCGGACCCCTTTGCGGATGATTTTTTCAGGAATTTTTTCTCCAGGGGAAGACAGGTGGCTCTGAAATCCGAGCCCATCACGATAAAGGTCAAACCCTTGCCCGGCAAAGGCCGCCCTGCGGAGTTTTCCGGCACGGTGGGTCAATGGGCGCTCTCGGCGCGCTTGGACC
>JAAXVQ010000190.1 GCA_013335425.1 Candidatus Firestoneibacteriota bacterium
GATGATCCCGCGCCCCGCGCGGGATCATCACCTCCATCAACCTTTTGGAGCAATTGGGCGCCTACTCGGATACGGAGAAGCTCGACTACGTGTTCTACGACGTTTTGGGCGACGTGGTCTGCGGCGGTTTCGCCATGCCCATCCGCGAAGGCAAGGCGCAGGAAATTTACATTGTGGTCTCGGGGGAAATGATGGCCATGTACGCGGCCAACAACATCTGCAAGGGGATCGTGAAGTTCGCCGAAGGCGGCGGCGTGCGCCTCGGCGGGATCATCTGCAACAGCCGCAAGGTGGACAACGAAGAACAGATGATCCGGGCGTTTGCGGAAACGCTGGGCACGCAGATGATCTACTTTGTGCCGCGCGACAACATGGTGCAGCGCGCCGAGATCAACCGCAAGACCGTCATTGAGTACGACCCCGCCGCCGGGCAGGCGGATCACTACCGGAATTTGTCGCGCGCCATTGACCAAAACACCAATTTCGTGGTGCCCAATCCCATGACCCAGGACGTGCTGGAGAAATTGCTGATCGATTACGGGATCGCCAGTTAGCGCTACTATCCCCCTTTGGGAAAACGGGGAGACAACCTAGGAGGAAACTTTGTCATGCAGATGATTCGTGCGGTGGTGCGACCGGAAAAGGTGGACGAGGTGTTGGAAGCTTTGATGGAAGCCGGTTTCCCGGCCGTCACCAAGATGAACGTGGTGGGGCGGGGCAAGCAGCGGGGCATTAAGATCGGAGCCATCACCTATGACGAGATCCCCAAGGAACTTTTAATCGTGGTGGTGGCGGACAAGGACAAGAGCATGGTGGTGGAGCTCATCATCAAGACCGCCCGCACCGGGGACAAAGGCTCGTTCGGCGACGGTAAGATTTTTGTCTCCCCCGTGGAGGAAGTCTATACGGTCAGCTCCGGCGTCAAGGAGACGGATGCCGGGGTGACGGCCGGGGTGAAGCCATGAAAGAGATCCTGGCCTTTATCCGGCAAAACAAAATGAACGTCACCAAGCAGGCCTTGACCGATGCCGGGATTTCCAGCCTGCATGCCAAGGAATGCCTGGGGCGGGGCAAAGGCATGGTGGATTTCGCGGTGTTGAAAGGCGCGGAGTCAGGGTACGAAGAGGCGATTTCGCAGTTGGGACAGAGCCAACGCCTGATTCCCAAGCGCATGCTCTCGCTGGTGGTGCCCGACAAGCTGGTGGAGACCACGGTCCAGACATTGATCAAAGCGAACCAAACCGGTAAGTCCGGCGACGGCAAGATTTTTATCCTGCCGGCCACTGAAGCCTGGCGTGTCCGCACGGGCGAAGACGGCGACGCCGTGCTGGACGAATAACAAGGAGACAACCATGAGCCCCCTCGACAAGCAAGCACAGGCTGAAAAAGTAAAAGCGGAAATGCTTAAGATCTATCCGACCAAGGTGGCGCGCAAGCGCGCCAAGCAAATCATCATCAACGACGTGCAGCCCGGCGAGGTGGTCCCGGAGATCAAGGCCAACACCCGCACCATTCCCGGCATCATCACCATGCGCGGCTGCAGTTATGCGGGGTGCAAGGGCGTGGTCCTGGGCCCCACCCGCGACATTGTCCACATTACCCACGGCCCCATCGGGTGCAGTTTTTATTCCTGGCTGACGAGGCGCAACCAAACCCGCCCGAAAACCGAGGCGGACGTCAACTACATGCCCTATGCGCTCTCGACGGACATGCAGGAAGAACAGATTATTTTCGGCGGCGAGAAAAAACTCAAGCAGGCGATTGAAGAGGCCATTGCCATTTTCAACCCCCGGGCCATCGGGATCTATGCCACTTGTCCGGTGGGTTTGATCGGTGACGATGTGCACTCCGTGGCGCGGGCCATGGAGGAAAAATATCCGCACATCAACATTTTCGGGTTTTCCTGCGAAGGCTACAAGGGCGTGAGCCAGTCGGCCGGACACCATATTGCCAACAACAAGGTCTTCACCGACGTGGTGGGCTTGACGCACGTGAAAAAGGCCGGCAAGTTCGTGGTGAACCTGTTGGGGGAGTACAACATCGGCGGGGACGCTTTCGAGATCGACCGGATTTTCGAAAAGTGCGGCATCACGCTGCAATCCACCTTCTCGGGCAACTCGGTGTATGACGATTTCACCAACGCGCACATGGCGGATTTAAACCTGGTGATGTGCCACCGCTCCATCAACTACATGGCCGACATGATGGAGAAAAAATACGGCATTCCCTGGTATAAGGTGAATTTCATCGGCGCGCAAAGCTCGGCCGACTCCTTGCGCAAGATCGCGGCTTACTATGAGGACGCGGAATTGACCGCTCGGGTGGAAAAGGTGATTGCCGAGGAAATGCCGGCGGTGCTCAAGGCCCAAGCTGAGATCAAGCCCCGCTGCCAGGGCAAGACCGCCATGATGTTCGTCGGCGGTTCGCGGGCGCACCACTACCAGGACTTGTTTTCCGAGATCGGCATGCAGACACTTTCGGCGGGTTACGAGTTTGCCCACCGCGACGACTACGAAGGGCGCAAGGTGCTCCCCAGCATCGAAATGGACGCGGACACGCGCAACATTGAGGAGATCGTAGTCAAGCCCGATCCCGAGGCTTTTGCGCCCCGCATCACGCCCGAGAAAAAAGCGGAGTTGGCCCAGCAAGGCGGCCTGCGCTGGAACGACTACGAGGGCATGATGGCCCAAATGGAAAACAGCAGCCTGGTCATCGACGATTTGAACCACCACGAGGCCGAAGTGCTCATCGAGAAATATCACCCGGACATTTTTTGCGCCGGGGTCAAGGAAAAGTACGTGGTGCAGAAGTACGGGATTCCCATGAAACAGCTCCACTCCTACGATTACAGCGGCCCTTACGCGGGCTTCAAGGGCGCCGTCAACTTCTACCGGGAAATCGACCGCATGGTGAACACCAAGATCTGGGGCATGATCTCCGCGCCCTGGGACAAGGAACCGCAGGTGACGGGCACGTACGGCTGGGACTAGTCCCCTGTTCCCTGACAAATTGGGCAGGGGACTGGAGCAATTGAGCAAATGGAAAAATGAGCAAATAATCTCAGGCGCAATTGCGGTCAACTTGCTCAGTTTTCAGCGGCTCAAGCCCTACAAGCGTTAAGCATGATCTGCAAGTAATCCAGAAAGGAAGTATCCGCCATGTTACTCAGACACACGGACGATAAAATCATCGAGCGCTCGGCGCTCACCATCAACCCCGCCAAGACCTGCCAACCCATCGGCGCCATGTACGCGGCGCTGGGCATCCACCGGTGCCTTCCCCACAGCCACGGTTCCCAAGGATGTTGTGCCTACCACCGCAGCGCGCTAACGCGCCACTACAAGGAGCCGGTGATGGCAGGCACCAGCTCCTTCACCGAAGGGGCCTCGGTTTTCGGCGGTCAAGCCAACCTGCTGGAAGCCATCAACAATATTTTCACCATCTACAAGCCGGACGTAATCGCGGTGCACACCACCTGCTTGTCGGAAACCATCGGCGACGACATTGCCCAGATCAGCTCCAAAGCGCAGGAGGAAGGGAAAATCCCTCCCGGCAAGTACGTGATCCGCGCCAGCACGCCGAGCTATGTGGGTTCGCACGTTACGGGTTTCGGCAACATGGTTAAGGGCATGGTCGAGGGTTTTTCCGCGGCCAGCGACACTTTGGAAAATCAGATTAACGTAATCCCGGGTTATGTGGAACCTTCGGACATGGCTGAGATTAAGCGCATCCTCAACGAGATGCAAATCAAAGCCGTGGTTTTTCCCGACACTTCGGAAGTGCTCAACACGCCGCAAACCGGCAAGTACGAAATGTACCCCAAGGGCGGCACCACCATTCCCGAGCTGCGTTCCACGGGGCGGAGCCGGCGCACCTTCGCTTTGGGGCAGATCGCTTCGGGCCCGGCCGCCAAACTGCTGGACACCAAGTGCAAGGTCCCCTGCACCCTGTTGAACCTGCCCATCGGTCTGCGCAACACGGACATTTTCCTGGAAAGCCTGCGCCAACAAACCGGCGCCGGAGTACCGGACTCGCTGCGCCTGGAACGGGGGCAATTGCTGGATGTGATCACGGACATGCACCAATACCTCTACGGCAAAAAAGTCGCCCTGGTGGGTGACCCGGACCATTTGGTGGCGTTGACGCAGTTTTTAAAGGACCTGGACATGGACGTGCGGCATGTGGTTACGGGCACGCCCGGGAAAAAATTCGTAACGCGCATTCAGGAAATCACGGGCCCTAAGGTGAATGCGTTCGAAGCCAAGGACATGTTTCACTTTCATCAACTCATCAAACAGGAACGGGTGGATCTGATCCTCGGCAATACCTACGCCAAGTACATCGCCCGCGACGAAGACATTCCGCTGGTACGCATGGGGTTCCCGATTTACGACCGCATTGGGCACCAGTATTTCCCCTTGGTGGGCTACCGCGGCGCTCTGCGCTTGTTGGAAAAGATGTTAAGCGCTCTGATGGATCGGCAGGATCGGGATGCGGCAGAAGAAAGTTTCGAATTGGTCATGTAATCGGTAAGGTGCATGGAAATAAGCGCCTGGGGTAGGGGCACGACCTGTCGTGCCCCTATGGGAAATTCAGATCGAAACGCAGTTGAAAGCAGGCACCTCCCATGAGTTCGATACTCAAAGACCGTCAAAAGCAAGTTCATGAAACCGGTTCCGGGGTTTTTGACCTGGCCTGCGAGCAAAAAAGCCTGGCCGGGTCCGTCAGCCAGCGGGCTTGCGTGTTCTGCGGGTCCCGGGTGGTGCTTTATCCGATTGCCGACGCCCTGCATTTGGTCCACGGCCCCATCGGCTGCGCGGCTTATACCTGGGACATCCGGGGTGCGCTCTCTTCGGGCCCGCAACTGCACCGCCTGAGTTTTTCCACGGATTTGCAGGAGATTGAAGTGATTTACGGCGGAGAGAAAAAACTCTAC
>JAAXVQ010000191.1 GCA_013335425.1 Candidatus Firestoneibacteriota bacterium
CCCTGCCGTCCCGCTTCGATCCGCTGGAACTGGCCGCGGCGGGCGGTCCCGGGCTGCAGGCGGCGCCGGAACGCGGGGACACGGATTTCCACGCTGCGGCGCCGTTCGCCCGCCAGGACGAGGCGGACGATCGCGCGTTCTATGCGGGCGCGCGGCTGAAAATTCCTGGAGAGAGCACGAGCGGCGAAAGCGGCGCCGCGACCACGCCTGGCGCGCCACGGAAGTGGGCACCACGCTCCTTGGCATGTCGATCGATGTCGAGACGGTCCGCCCGCGGCTTGCCCGCGTGGTCGGCGGGCTGTCCGGGCCTGCGATCAAGCCGATCGCGCTCCGCATGGTTTGGCAGGTCGCGGCTGCGATCTCGATACCTGTCGTTGGCATGGGGGGGATAATGACCGCCGAGGATGCGGTGGAGTTCATGCTGGCCGGCGCCTCAGCCGTGCAGATCGGAACCGGCACTTTTCGGGACCCGGAGGCGGCGGAAAAAACCGCAGCCGGCATCCGGGCGTATATGGTCAGGCATAAAATGACGGCTTGGCAAGAACTGGTGGGGGCCGGGCGCATATGAGCTTGGGGGAACTGGTAGCGCAGGTGGGGCAAGCCGATGTGGCGATGTTTCGCTTCGTCAACCATACGCTTTATTGGCGTCCGGCGGCGGATTTGACGTTTTACCTGGCCAATGACTATTTTCTTATGGCCGTGCTGGCGGTCGTGGTGTTGGGTTATTTATGGCTGCGCGGCTGGCGCTCGACGCTCATCCTGGCCGTGTGGAGTGCGTTGGCCTTGCTGGCTTCCAACGTGGCACACAATTCTTTATTCAAACCTTTTTTCGATCGTCCACGTCCCTTTATAGCTTTGGCGGATGTGCATTTGAGCGCCTGCCTGAAGGACCTTTCTTCGGTCTCGCTTTCTTTTCCTTCGACGCATGCGTCGAGTGCGGCGGCTTTGGCCATGGTGGCCTCCCACTTGGATCCGCGCCTGCGGGCGGGGGTTTGTTTGTTTGCTTTGGCGGTGGGTTGGGGCGCGGTCTACTCCGGCGGGCATTACCCGGTGGACGTGATGGTGGGGTATGCGGTGGGCACGGGTTTGGGCTGGGTGCTCAACAAATTCAGCGACTGGACTTGGCCGGGACCGGCCGGGCAGGCGATGTCTTCAAAACAAACGCCAACAGGGTCGTGCAAATAAAAGCCGGGCTATCCGCAAATGACGCAGATGGTCGCAGATGAAAGCAGATTCAATAGGCTTTTTAGGTGCGAAGCTTTCTTTAGATGTTTAAGACCTTATCTGCGCCATCTGCGGATAAGGGTTGGCTTTAAAGGGTGGGGTTGATCGCGTTTGAATTATGGATTGAAGTCTGCGGATAAAGGTGTTCTGAAGGAGTCAGTATGAAATTGTTGGGAAAGTTTTTAATCGGATTTTTAGGGCTCGCGCTATTTTCCCAGTTGGCTTGGGCCGAGGCGGGGCAGGGTTCTGCGGCCTCCGTTTCGGTCACCGCAGAACCTGTGCCGGTTTTGTGTTATCATCGTTTCGGCAATTATGGGCCTCAGGATCCTTATTTCGTCAGCACTGAAGAACTCACACGGCAGTTCGAGATACTCCGCAACGAAGGTTTCACACCCATTACCGTTTCCGCGCTTTTGGAGGGGTGGGCGGGAAAGCGGGCTCTGCCGCCCAAACCGTTGTTGATCACCATTGACGACGGGTATGCGGATTTTGCCCACACGGCGTTGCCGATTTTTAAGAAATTCGAGTTCCCGGCCACGCTGTTTGTTTACACCCACTTTATCGATTCGCAGCGCGGGCTGACCCATGCACAGCTCCGGGAACTGGAAGCGCAGGGATTCGAAATCGGCTCGCATTCGTTCACGCACCCGAAATTGACCAAACCCACGCGCTTGGAGCTGGCGCAGGGTCAAGCGGCGTTTTTAGAAAGAGAGCTCAAAGGGTCCTTTGACAGTCTGCAAGCCTGGCTGGGGCATCCGGTGGTTTCCCTGGCCTATCCGTACGGTTTATGGGACACGACCGTGGCCCAAGCGGCGCAAGCGGCCGGGTATCGGGCGATGTTTACCGTGGATCAGGGCACAAACACGGCTAAGACGCCGCGCGCGCAACTCAAGCGCATTATGATCGTGCACAACACCAGCGACCGGATGTTTAAATATTTGATCAACGACCGGCCCCTGGAAATCACGGAACGTTCGCTTGAACCCGGGGCGCGCGTACCCGGACCTGTGACCGCGTTGACGTTGACCGTGGGAGTTTCCCAACGGGAGGCCATCAACCCCCGGTCTTGGAGCGCGCTCAAAGGCGGGATCAAATGCACTTGGGTTTACACGGCCGCTGACGGCAAACTTAAAGTCACGTTGCCTTCGCCCTGGACCCACGGCACGGATGCGGTCATGCTGGTGGCTCGCGGCGCACAACCGTTCGAACACTACAAAGAAACCTGGCTGGCCACGATCGTGCCGCCGAGAGCAGAAGGGGGAAAGTAATCACGTGTTAAAAGTCAAAGATCGCCTGATTGTCGCCTTGGATGTGGACGAGCTCGACGATGCCGAGCGCCTGATGGAGCGTATGCAGGGCTTGGTCTCGGTATACAAGCTGGGAACGCAGTTGCTCACCGCGGCCGGTCCTGAAGCCGTACAGCGGGTGCGCCGCCGGGGATACGGTGTCTTCTACGATGCCAAGTTTCACGACATACCCCGCACTGTGGGCACGGCCGTGGCCGCGGCCTGCCGCCAGGGCGCGACCATCGTCAACGTGCACGCCAGCGGCGGCAAGGACATGATGGTCGCCGCGGCGCAGGCGGCGGAGGACGTCTCCAAAAAGCTCAAACAGCCCCGTGTCAAAGTGCTGGCCGTGACCGTATTGACCTCGTTGAACCAGAAAATGGTGGACGAGGAAATCGGGCTTAAGCTCAAGTTGGGCGAGCAGGTGGTTCACCTGGCGAAACTGGCGCAGGAAGCCGGTTTGGACGGTGTGGTCGCCAGCCCCCAGGAAATCAAGGCCATCCGGACCGCTTGCGGGCCGACGTTCATTATCTTAACGCCGGGCATTCGTCCGGCGGGTGCGGCGTTGGGTGATCAAAAACGCACCATGACCCCGGGTGAGGCCATGGCCGCCGGCGCCAACTACATTGTGGTGGGACGCCCCGTGGTGGAAGCCAAGGACCCAGCCGCCGTGGTGCGGGAAATCCATACCGAGATGGAGGCCGCGTTGTTATGACATCCGCCGAAGTACTAAAGGTGTTCGAGGACGTGCAGGCGCTGTTGAGCGGGCACTTTCTGCTGAGCTCCGGCAACCATTCGAACCGTTATTTACAGTGCGCCCTGGTGACGCAATACCCGAGCACGGCCGCGCAACTTGCAGAAGCCTTGGCCCAACCGTTTTTGTCTCAAGCCGTTGACGTGGTGTTGGGTCCGGCCGTGGGCGGCATTGTCATTGCCCAGGAAGTCGCCCAAGCCTTGTCGCGCGGCGGCAACACCCGAGTCCGCGCCCTGTTTTGCGAGCGTGTGGAGGGTACCATGGCGTTGCGTCGCGGGTTTTCCCTGGCGCCCGGTGAACGCGTGTTGGCCGTGGAGGATGTCATCACCACGGGTGGTTCGGTCAAGGAGGCCATTACCTTGGCCAAAGCCGTCGGCGCGCAAGTCGTGGGTGTGGGCAGCTTTATCGACCGTAGTGCTGCGGCCCCGGAGCTGGGAGCGCCCTTGACGTCGTTGCTGAAAATCCAGGCGGAAATTTGGGCGCCGGAGCAATGCCCCTTATGCCGGCAAGGTTCTCCGGCCGTGAAGCCCGGGAGCCGGGGTTTAAGGTAAAACTAAAGCAGCATAACGTTCAACTGTTAACGGGAATGGGAGAGCGCATGTCGACACAAACGGGATTGTGGCTGATTTTTGGAATCGTAATATTGGTGATGGCCGTCTTGGATTTGGGGGTTTTGAACCGCAAGGCACATGCGGTCTCGATGCGGGAAGCCTTGATCATGAGCGGCATTTGGATTTTCCTGGCCCTGCTTTTTAATCTGGGAATTTATTTTTGGCAGGGTCCGGAAAAGGCCATGATGTTTTTAACGGGTTATGTGGTGGAAGAATCCCTTTCCGTGGACAATTTGTTCGTGTTTTTGGTGCTTTTTTCATTTTTTCAAGTTCCGCGGGCTTATCAGCATAAAGTGCTTTTTTGGGGCATCATCGGCGCCATGCTCATGCGCGCGCTTTTTATCGGGGTGGGCGTTTCCCTGCTTCACCGGTTTCATGGGATCATTTACATTTTTGGCGCGTTTTTACTCTATACCGGCATCAAGCTGGCGCTGGAAAAGGAAAAGGAAATTCATCCGGAAAACAATCCGGTTATTCGCCTGTTCCGCAAAATCCTGCCCGTACGGGAACAATATGTGGGAGACCATTTTTTTATCCGGCAGGACGGCCGAACTTGGGCCACGCCTCTTTTTATTGTCCTGTTGGTGGTCGAAACCACGGATGTTATTTTCGCCGTAGATTCGATTCCGGCCATCTTCGCCATCACCACGGACCCCTTCATTGTTTACACCTCCAACATTTTTGCCGTCATGGGGCTGCGGTCTTTGTTCTTTGCCTTATCGGGATTTATGCAGATGTTTCATTATCTGAACTACGGTTTGTCGGTCGTGTTGGCCTTTATCGGCGTCAAAATGCTGGTGGCCGATTTTTGGGCCATACCCGTGGGCGCCGCCTTGGGGGTCATCCTGGGCGTGCTGGCTCTTTCGGTGGCCGCCTCTCTGATTTGGAAACCGCGCGAGGTAGCCGGCCCGGGCCCGAGTTGAGTTCTCGGGTTTTCGTTTACAACTGAACGAACCTAAAGACCGGGAGTTGCGACATGAAGGCGTCTTGGTTGAACTGGTTGTTTTTTATTTTTGTTTTTCTCTCCATCTACGGCGGCGCGCATGCGCTGATGTTTT
>JAAXVQ010000192.1 GCA_013335425.1 Candidatus Firestoneibacteriota bacterium
GATCAGGCATGGCCACCACGCCGACGGCAGGCTTATGCCCCACCACCTCGCGCACGGCCTCCCGCCCATCGGCCAAACCGACTTGATCCACGAACAAATCCAGTATTTTCCCGCGGTAAACCACTTTCCGGCGCAACGATTTTTCGCCGGGGTTCGGCTTCATACCGATTCGACTTTTACCACGGCCGGAACCATTTCTTTCAAGCGCACTTCCACGCCCTGCTTAAGCGTCAAGGCGGCCATGGGGCAGGAACCGCAGGCACCCTGCAGTTTCACTTTCACCACGCCGTTTTCAACGGACACCAACTGAATATCCCCGCCATCCGCCTGCAGCATGGGGCGGATGCTCTCCAAGGCTTTTTCCACCTTCTCTTTCATAACCTGCCTCCTTGTTCCCCGGGGGGAACCGCTTTATTCGGATACCCTCACGGGATAAACCGAGATCAAATGCCTGCCCCCGGGTGCAGGGAGCACTTTAAACGCCAACCGGTATTCTCCGCCTTGCGGGAACGTCACCCGCGCGCGATAATCCTTGGCGGCGCCAAAAACCAAATCCACGGCCGGTTGCGAATTTCCCGCCGGGTCCACGACCACCAGGCTCGCCCTGGCTTGGGTCAGCACCCGGTAATCACGATCCTGCACCCGCAGCGCCACACGCGCCTCCCCGCGGTGCAGTTCCCGCGGCAGGGTGTAAAAGGTCAACAAAAACCCGTCCACCCGGCGGGGGAGGTCCGCATAAACGCAGCCGTTTCCCAGCAGGCTGCCAGCCAGTAAAATCCAAGTCAAATGCCTGTGCAGCCTATTGGGCATGACCCTGCCTCGTCCGGGAAAGCACAAAAAGCCCTTCATCCGCGCGCCAGTTGGCGCCCCAACGAATGATTTTGGGATCACGGTCTTGGGCTTGGACCAAATCGATTTCCTCCAAGATATAAATCTTTTGCGCCCGGCAAAAGGCCACAAAATCGCTGATGGTCAGCAGGTGGATGTTGGGCGTGTTGTACCAATAAAAAGGCAACTTGGGGGTGCGCGGCATGTGCCCGCTCCAGAGCAATTTCCAGCGCACTTTCCAATGGCCGAAATTGGGAAAAGAAACAATGGCCTTTT
This sequence comes from Candidatus Firestoneibacteriota bacterium, assembly GCA_013335425.1. Taxonomy (GTDB): domain Bacteria; phylum Oederibacteriota; class JAAXVQ01; order JAAXVQ01; family JAAXVQ01; genus JAAXVQ01. The sequence goes on from JAAXVQ010000192.1 coordinate 1,105, forward strand.
TGCCCACCCGCAGCATTTCCGCAATCACCAATTCCGGGCGCCGGATCACCTGCAGGGTCTGATCGAGAATTACATAGTCATAAGATTCGTCCCCATAATCGCTCAAGCCCTCGTCCAAGTCGCCCTGAAACACCGACAGACCTTTGTGAATGCACTCAATCACGGCATTCTCGTCGATTTCCACGCCCATGCCTTTGACCCCGCGCTCCTTCACCAGCCGCAGCAGAAGGTCGCCCTTCCCGCAGCCCAGGTCCAGGACGCGCGAACCCGCTTCCACCCGGGAAACAATCCGGCTGTAATCCGGGATCAGGATGTCGGCATGCTGCGCATCAGGCGTCATGTTTTACCACCGTGGCGTATAAGTTGTCGAGAAAGCTTTCCATGACGCGCTGCAATGTGCTCGATTCCAGTAAAAAAGCGTCATGGCCGTAGGAAGATTCAATTTCCAAATAAGAAACATCCTTGTTGTTTTGGCGCAGGGCTTTGACCAACTCCCGCGACTGGTAGGAGGGAAAGAGCCAGTCCGAGGAAAAAGAAACCACCAAGGTCTTGGCCTCCACCCGCCGGCAGGCTTTTTCCAGCGAACCCTCGCCCCAGTCCTGCGCCGCATCATAATAATCCATGGCCTTGGTGAGGTAAAGATAGGTGTTGGCGTCAAACCGTTTCACAAAACGCGAGCCCTGCGCATGCAGGTAGCTTTCCACCTCGAACTCGCGGGTCAATTCATAGCCGTACTCATTGCGGTTCTGCAAACGCCGCCCGAACTTCTGGTTCATGGATTCGTCCGAGAGAAACGTGATATGCCCGATCATCCGGGCGATGGCCAACCCGGTCTCCGGCTGGCGGTCCGTGCCGTAATACGCCCCGTTCTGCCAGTTGGGGTCGGAAACGATCGCATGCCGGCCGACTTCATTAAAGGCGATGGATTGCGGCGAGAGGCGGGACGTCGAAGCCAAGATAATCGCCGAACGCGGCACCTCGGGATAACGCAGCAGCCATTCCAAAGCCTGCATGCCGCCCATGGACCCGCCAACCATGGAAAGCAGCCGTTCGATGCCCAAGGCGTCGAGGACGAGTTTCTGAACTTTAACCATGTCCGCAATGGTTAAAATCGGGAACGTCAGGCCGTACGGTTTGCCCGTGGCCGGGTCCGGGGACGTCGGGCCCGTGGAACCCTTGCAGCCGCCCAGGACGTTGGTGCAGATGATGAAATAACGGTTGGTGTCAAAGGCCTTGCCCGGTCCCACCATGTTGTCCCACCAGCCGGGCTTGGGATCGTCGGGATGATGGCGTCCGGCCGCATGGGCATCTCCGGTCCAGGCGTGCAGAATTAAAATGGCATTGTCGCGTTCGGGGGTCAGTTGCCCATAGGTTTCATAGGCGACGGTAATGGGGCCCAACGAGCGCCCGCATTCCAATTTCAGGACATCCGGCGGCTGGGCCACGGTCAAAGTCCGAGTGACGACAATACCGACCGAATCCGCGGCTGGGTTGTTGGTCTTGACGTCCGGCATGATTCCTTCTTCCCGGAAGATCGGCCCCTGGGTAAAAAAAAACCTCTTCGGCTTTCGAAGAGGCCAGAAAAAACACACCGATCAACCTCTCCTTATCTTCCAGCCTGTGCGCTGCAGAATTTAGCACCGGTGTTTTGCACGGGTTCAAAGCCGGTTGCCGTGGCGTCGACGGGTCTGTCCCTCGGCCACTCTGGATAAGGAAGCCCCGCTTAAAAAACGGCGGCCTATGTGAAAACGAGCATAACAAATGCCCCCGGGGTTGGCAATAGTTTTCTAAATCGAACTTTAAAAGCCTGAAAAAACTTAAAACCGGAAGCTTATGGTTTTCTTAAAAAAAAAGTCGGGGGAAAACATGCCCGCCGAGCACCGCTGTTAATTTGCAATTCATGCGGATTGCAAGACACGGTGTGCCTAAGTTAGGGGGCGCGAGTGACCGATGATACGGAGGGTTTGAACGAGCGGGTAGCGAGGCAGATATGGCGCAAGGGCCGTTTTCCCCCGACTTTTTTTTTAAGAAAACCATAAGCTTCCTTTTAAAAAAGCGATCTCGCTTTTATACCGCCCTTGAGACTTGCACGCACCCGGCAAGTGGAGTATTATAGGCTTCGGTTTTAAGCCTGCGTCAACCTTCTCATTTCGTAAGGAGTCACCCGACATGCCGTCTTACCGTTTTACCAGCCCCTCGTCCTCCGGTTACGGGCTTTCATCCCTGGGGCGTCCCTGGACCCCGGCGGTCAAGTGGTTGATCTTAACCAACCTGGCCGTTTTCCTGGTTCAAGGGCTCTGGGGGCAAGGCGCTTGGACGGCGCTGCTGTCTTTGCAGCTTCCCGAAATTTTTATCCGCGAACGCTGGTGGCAACCGTTCACCTACCTGTTTTTGCACGCCGGCTTTTGGCACCTGTTTTTCAATATGTTCACACTCTGGATGTTCGGCTGCGAAGTGGAGCTCGCGCTGGGCTTGCGCCGTTTCCTTTTTTATTATTTTTTGACAGGCGCAGGGGCGGGTTTATGCGTGGCCGGCTTGGGGCAGATATTTCATGAACAGTCCATGACCGTCGGCGCCTCCGGCGCCATTTTCGGCATCTTATTGGCTTATGGGGTTCTTTTCGCCGAACGGTCCTTGACCCTTTTGGTCTTCTTCGTTTTCCCCGTGCAGATGAAGGCCAAAACCATGGTTTGGTTTTTCGCAGCCATCGAATTTGTGGCCGGCGTGGGCAATGCCCTGGGACGGGTTTCACACGTGGCGCATTTGAGCGGGATTTTGGTGGGCTATCTTTATTTCTTAAGCACCCGCCCGGGTATGTTGCCTTCTCTGAAATTCTGGAAGCATTATAAATTCTGGCGCCTGGGCAAACGCGTCCGCACCATTTCCCCTCGCCAAGACCCGGAATCCTACGTGGATGATATTTTGGAGAAAATATCCCGTCAGGGCATGGGCTCGCTGAACGCCGAGGAACGGCGCATCATGTCCGAAGCCGCCCGGCGGCGCAGGGAGAAAAACCCCTGGGGCGGCAACAATTAGATTTCCCCGCCCGGACCGGTCGAAAATCCCAACCTGATTTTTTCCCTCAGCTTGCCCCAGCCCAATTCTGCGGAAAGCGCGGTGCGAAAACCGCCGATCGTCCGGCTAAGCCGCCGTACGCCGTTTCCGGGCAGGTGCCAGTGCGCGCTTGCCCTTGCTCAAGCGCACGGTCTTTACCGTCGGCCGAGCGGCCCGCAAGGCGGCTTTTTTAGGGGTTTTGGCCGCAGCGGCCGTTTTACGCCGCCGAGTTGCAGGCTTAACCGTTTTGCTCTTTTCCGCAGCCGGGGTGACCGCCGCTGGGGAAGACGGCTCGGCGCCGGAACCCTTCGGTCGAGGTTGCCCGAACTCCGGTTCTCGCTCCGGAGTTTTGATCAAGGGCGTCGCAGGCAACCCCGGCAAACGTGTTTGCCCGGAGCTTTTAGCTTCCGGTTCCGGAACATTGCGCTTCTCGGGCAAACTCCGGGAAACGCGGCGGACGTCCTGAAGCTGGCGCAGGACATATAAAATCCCGCCCAACAAGATCAAGAGCCCGATGCCCATGAACAATTTCCCGATGCTGACCGGCGTATGCGTTGCGGCCGCGCGCGTATAATCCACTATCGGCGTCGGCGTCCAGGACAAAACGGCCGCACCGCCAGCCGACACCCCGCCGATGGCCGCGACCGGGGCTGCGGCTGCCACCGTGGCCGTGGCAATCGCGGCCGTGGCCGTGGCCATGGAATTGGCTGCGGATATGGTCTTGGCCTCCGGAGGATAGCAGGTTGCGCCGCAGGCAGTTTCCGATTC
>JAAXVQ010000513.1 GCA_013335425.1 Candidatus Firestoneibacteriota bacterium
CGTGTTTGAATAATTTTTATGGAGGTGACTTAAAGAGCCTTTACCCATCCATTCGAGAACGAACTCTTGAGGTCCAGGTAAGCAAGCGTTGAGGAAATCCTTATCAGCAAAAGGATTTCCGATCCGAGCGAGCCTCTCCGAGGCGAGCGGCTTGCGCACCTGGACCTCAAGAGCTGCACCACCGGTTTTTCATCACCCTGCTAATGATTTTTGAGATTCACCCGCGCGCGTTGTGCTTTAGTTTGGCAGCCACCAGTTTCATGTCTTCCCAAACTTGGCGTTTGTTTTGCGGGTGAAAAATCAAGGCTTCGGGATGCAGGGTGGGAATAACGGGGATGCCGTTGAAGGCGTGGTCCTGGCCGCGCAACCGACTCAAGGGTTCGGAGGTTTGCAGCAAAGTTTGCGCGGCAAAGGCTCCGAGGGTTACGATCAAACGGGGCTTGAGCAGGGCCAGTTGCCTTTCCAAATAGCCGCGGCAGGCGCCGATCTCCTCGGGGGTGGGGTTGCGGTTTCCGGGAAGCCGGCATTTGAGCAGGTTGCAGAGGTAAACCCGATTGCGGTCCAACCCGATGGAGGCCAGGATTTTATCCAACAACTCCCCGGCCGGCCCGCGAAAAGGGCGCCCTTCGCGTTCTTCTTCGGCGCCGGGCGCTTCACCCACAAAAACCACGGGCGCTTCCTGGCTGCCTTCTCCAAAAACAATTTGCTGACGGTCACGGTGCAGGGCGCAGGCTGTGCAGGCTTTAACTTCCGCAGCCAACGATTCAAAGGCGCCGAGAGAAGGCGTTGCTTTGGCAGGAGAGGTGGTCTTTGCCGGGACAGTTTTGGGCGGAACCTGCGCCGGTGCCGACGGCGGCACGACTTTGGCCGGCGCAGGTTCGGGTGCGGTATAAAACAGAGTGACTTCTTCACCGGCCTCCCGCAACGCCTGGACGGCGTTTTCAACTTGTCCAATGGCGGCCAACAACTCCTGCTTCACCGAGCTCATGCCGGACCTTTCCTGCTCTTTGATAATGATATTATTTTTTCGTGCTGGCAAGCTTAACCGGGGTGCGCCTGGGAATATCCAACACCAAGGAAAACAAATGCGTTAAACCCGCGCCGGGTAATTGCTCGCCGGCCAGCGCATAATCCAAACGCGCCCGGCCCCAGGACCCCAGTTGAAATTGAAAACCAAAACCTCCGCTCAAACGCCCACGGTCCACACCGGTACGCAGGGCCAGCCATTTCCAAGGCAAGTATTCCGCGCCCAGATGATATCCCCAAGTTTGGGCGCCGTCGACGGGCGCGTATTCCAGGGAGCCGTCGGCGGAAACCAAAAATATTTTTTCAATAATGTTCCACTCGGCTCCCAAACGGCAGAGTCCGGGCAGGCGATCGGCATAGCGCCCGCTCCAATCCAAGTACGAATAAGCATCCTGCCAGGTGAAACCCCAAGCCGCGGGCCCGAGCTTCTGCCAGGCCGACAGGTCCCAGCCGAAGCCGTAAGCGGAATCGTTGTTGAGTGTTTGTGTCAGCACCTTCAGGTTGGTGCCCACGAAAAACGAAGACCCCAAAGCCGCGGCCAGGGTGCCCACGAAAGTGTTCTCGGCATCGCTGAACG
>JAAXVQ010000514.1 GCA_013335425.1 Candidatus Firestoneibacteriota bacterium
CCGATCTCTACTGGTTCATGCAGGTTTTGACCGCCGCTTTGCCCGAAGGGGCGGTTTGCGTGGCGGGCAACGGAACGGCTTGCGTGACGCTCTTTCAAGCCGGCATTGTAAAAAAGCACCAACGGATTTTTTGGAACTCGGGCTGCGCCTCCATGGGGTATGACCTGCCCGCGGCTTTGGGGGCGGCCTTTGGAAACAAAGGCCGGGAGGTGGTGTGCCTGGCCGGGGACGGAAGCCTGCAAATGAACCTGCAGGAGCTGGCGACGTTGGCGCATCATCGCCTGCCCATCAAGCTTTTTTATTTGAACAATGACGGTTATAGTTCCATCAAACAAACCCAGGATAATTTTTTTGAAGGCCGCCGCCTGGGCGTGGACGGGAAAACCGGCGTGGGTTTTCCGGACATCTTGAAAATCGCCCAGGCCTACGGCTTGCCGTCCGTGCAGATAGGAAACCATGACCGCCTCGAGGAATCCGTCCGGCAGGTGCTTGAGACCCCGGGTCCGGTGGTCTGCGAAGTGAAGCTTATCCCCGATTACATCTTCTCGCCTAAATTATCCTCGGAAAAGAAACCCGACGGACGGATCCTCTCCAAGCCGTTGGAGGATATGTACCCTTTCTTAAGCCGCGAGGAATTTCGCGGCAACATGCTTGTTCCGCCGCTCCCGGAAGATTAAAAGCCCGGCAATTTCAACCCGAAGGACGGCCCCGCGCACCCTTTGCGCGCCGCCGTTTGCCGCAATTTTTGGGCCGGATCCCAAGCGGGCTTTAAAAGCTTGAAGAAACGGGCGGTTTTTGTTATGCTGGCCGCAATTATCGGCTGGGATTTTAATAAAAACGCTGAATTTTCAATAGGATTCAAGCCAAAGAAGGGCGGCGGGCATTTATGACCGGTGAAAAGCAACTGCGCAGGGAAATTTTTGACCGGGTAAAAAAAATCTCGGCTTTGCGCCGGAAACAGGAAAACTTTGTGCCCGGCAAAAGCGCGGTGAATTATGCCGGCCGGCTTTATGACGCGGACGACATGATTCATGCCGTGGACGCTTCCTTGGATTTTTGGCTTACCGCGGGACGTTATGCGCAGCAGTTTGAAAAACAATTTGCGGAATTTGTCGGGGTCAAGCATTGCCTGCTGACCAATTCCGGCTCCTCGGCCAATCTGCTGGCCATGACCGCTTTGACCTCGCCGCTGCTCAAGGAACGGCGACTCAAACCCGGGGACGAAGTCATTACCACGGCTTGCGGGTTTCCCACCACCCTCAATCCCATTTTGCAGAACCAATTGGTGCCGGTGTTTGTGGACGTGGAGCTGGGCACCTACAATCTTCAGACCGAAAAGTTGGCAAAAGCCATTACCCCGAAAACCAAGGCGATTTTTGTGGCCCATACCCTGGGCAATCCGGTGAACGTCGCAGCCGTTCTAAAAACGGCGAAAAAGCACCGGTTGTGGTATTTGGAGGACAATTGCGATGCGCTGGGCTCGACCTACGGCGGGCGTTTGACCGGGACCTTTGGGGATATCGCCACCTGCAGTTTTTACCCGGCCCATCATATGACCATGGGGGAGGGGGGGGCGCTTTTAACCGACAACGCCCTCCTGCG
>JAAXVQ010000515.1 GCA_013335425.1 Candidatus Firestoneibacteriota bacterium
ACGGCCGCACCGCCAGCCGACACCCCGCCGATGGCCGTGACCGGGGCTGCGGCTGCCACCGTGGCCGTGGCAATCGCGGCCGTGGCCGTGGCCATGGAATTGGCTGCGGATATGGTCTTGGCCTCCGGAGGATAGCAGGTTGCGCCGCAGGCAGTTTCCGATTCCCCCGCGTTTTTTTCCACCGGGACGGCCGGCGATACCGTTGTCCGCATTTTCGTCCTGCGGACATGCCGCCCCGAGAACAAAACCGTCCGGGTGGGCGCCGGGACCGCGGTCTCCGTGGAAGTGGGCGTGGCCGTGGTCAACAGCGGCACAATGGCGGACGGCGTAGGCGTGGCCTCAGGCGCGTCATTTTTAACGATTTGGCTGGAAGGAGCGCACCCCAGCACCCCAATCCCCAACAGCCCAGAAAGAATGAGTATCCCCGTTTTCCTCATTATAAATCCCCCTGTGTGATAGTGGCGACCCCTTCAACCGATCTCGTATTCCTTCATTTTATTGTACAAAGTCTTGTAATCGATTTCCAACCGCTTGGCCGTGACCGAACGGTTCCAACGCGTGGCTTCAAGGGTCTGCAAAATCACCTGTCGTTCCATGCGGGCCGTTTCCTGCTTGACGAGGTCTTTAAGCGCCATGCCCTCCGGAGCCTTAAACGGCACGGTCTCCACCACCGCGACACCCCCCGGCGCTTGGTGCCAAGGCCCCTCGGGCAGGTGTTGTTTTTCAATGCCAGTATCGGCCAGCACCACGCCGCGTTTCATCACATTCTTTAATTCGCGCACATTTCCCGGCCACGCATAGGCGGTGAAAAGGGACATCACCTCGGAGGAAACGCCCTCTACCCGTTTGTTGAATTGGCGGTTGAACAGATCCAAAAAGTACTTCACCAACAGTGGAATGTCTCCGCGGCGCTCCCGCAAAGGCGGCAGGCGCACCATGAATTCATTGAGGCGATAATAGAGATCTTCGCGGAACTTGCCCTCTTTGATGTTTTTCTCCAGATCCACATTGGTGGCGCTGACCAAAGTGGCATGGAAAGGGATCTCCGCTTTCCCTCCCAAACGGCGCACGCAACGCTCCTGCAGCACACGCAACAGTTTCACTTGGACGGCAACGGGCAGATTTCCGATTTCATCCAAAAACAGGGTCCCGGAACCCGCTTGTTCAAAACGTCCGGGTTTCTGGGAGACGGCTCCCGTAAACGCGCCTTTTTCGTATCCGAAGAGTTCGCTTTCCACCAACGTTTCAGGCAACGTGGCGCAATCCACGGAAATAAACGGTTCGGCGGCGCGTTGACTGAGCGCATGCAGAGCGCGGGCCGTGAGCTCCTTACCGGTGCCCGACTCCCCGCGAATCAATACCGTCAGGTTGTGTTGGGCGATTTGTTCCAAGGTGCGCAATAATTCCTGCATGGCGGCGGACTCACCCAGGAGTTGGTCGGGGCTCTGCCGGATTTCAATTTGGGTGCGCAGGGTATTGACTTCCTGTTGCAGTTCGACGGATTTTAGCGCATTGGCCACCGTGATGACCAATTCGTCCAAGTTGATGGGTTTGGCCAAAAAATCATAAGCACCCAACTTCATGCATTTCACGGCCGT
>JAAXVQ010000193.1:0-3015 GCA_013335425.1 Candidatus Firestoneibacteriota bacterium
GTAACCGCTTCCATCACAGTAACCGCAACACCCAGCGCTACGCCGAGCACCAGCGCCACCTACACGGTCAGCCCCACGGGCAGCGCATCTTCTACGGTTTCGCCGACACCGTCCTGTTCGGCCACAGTCACCCTGACCGCCACACGCAGCGTTACCGCAACGGTTTCACCGACGTATGCAGCCATGGCGGTAGGGGCGGGGCAATTTTTCAGCTATCCCAATCCCATCAAGGGAAAACAGTTGTGGTTCTACTATGCCTGCCAAGCCCCGGCGCAAGTGACCATCGACATCGTAAACGTAGCCGGGGAAAAGATAGCATCCCTGACGGATACGCCTGCGGCTTCGGGCACGGCGCGGATATCTTGGGATGCTTCCAAACTGGCACCCGGGATATATCTTTACCGGGCGCGGATTGAAGACGCGGACGGCGTGCGTACATTCAGTTGGCAGAAAATCGCGGTCGTGAAATAATCGAATAATTGGAGGAGGGTGGCAATGAAAATCAATAAACACGCAAGGTGCTTCATCGCATTTTTCGCTGCTATTTATTTTGTCCCCCTGACGGCGGCTGCGGCTACGGTAATCTATCGCTCCGTGGGGCCGAACAACACCTCGGCAGTAGCCGGCAGCGGACTGACCAATTTGCTCACCCTTGGGGGTAGCAACGCCGCGTTTTTAAGCGCGCTTCCGGACAATGTCGGGGTGGGGGATGCCATTCAGTATAATTTCAACACTTGCGTGTGTTTTATTACAAGCCGCATAGACGACCAACATTTTACGGTCAAGGCGGCTGACGGTTTCAGCGCGCCGATTCCGGCGGTGCTTGACGGGAGCTGGAGCATTTACCGGGCCTATACTTCGCTGTCTAATGCGGCCATTCGCGTGGAGAATACCGGCATCACCGCAGGCCTGCGGGATTTTGACACCGGCACCGGCGCCCGCGATATGGTCACCAATGACGAACAGTGGAATTTTGCCTGTTACAACGACGGGGTGGAATCCACGCCTGTGGTTTGGAGCGGATGGACCAGCAATGCCACCCACTATTTGAGGATATACACGCCGTACGTTGCCACCGAAGTGGGCGTCAGCCAACGCCATCACGGCACTTGGACCACGGGGGCTTACCGGATGGTTGTGGCGAACAACAGCAATTTGATCTTTATGGGCGTGAATTGTGTCCGTATCGAAGGTCTTCAGCTTCAGGTGTCTTCGGTCAATGCCGATTGGCAAACCTGTCTTTATTTAAGAAATGGCGCAACCTGCGATTACCGCATCTCCGACAATATTTTCGTTGGGGCGGGGAATTCCGGCAGTTATTTCCATATCGGTGTCACCATTTACCAAAATTCGAGCGGTGAAGCGCGGGTGTGGAATAATCTGGTTTATAATTTTACGGGGGACCCGGGTTCTTGGGGCATCGTCTATAATGACCCGGGCACATGCTATGCCTACAACAATACGATCCTCAACTGCAACGTCGGGCTCAGTGTCCAGGACGGCAATACGATTGCCATGAATAATTTGGGGCAGAATTGTGTTTTTTCCTGTTATGACGGCACCCTTTTTGACGCCGGCTCGGACTACAACCTATCCGACCAAGTTGGCGATGCCCCGGGAACTCATGCGAAAAATTCCACCACGGTGACCTTTGTCAATGCGGGGGGGTATGATTTTCACCTGGCGGCTTCGGACACGGGCGCCCGCGATAGTGGAACCAACCTGTCCGCCGACGCCTATCTGCCCTTCAACAACGATATCGACTTGGGCACGCGTTCCGGCCTCTGGGACATCGGTGCCGATGAATATGGCGCTACGATGCTAACGTTCACCCCGACCACAGCAGCCACGTCAACCTTTACCCCCACGATCACACGAACCGCCACGCCCACTTTCACGTCTACGTTCACGGGGACATCCACGCCTACGGGCACCCGGACATTCACGCCGACCGTCACACCAACACCTACCGGTACCATTACGTTTACGCGGACCTCCACATCGACCTTATCTGCGACCTTGACGCCTTCGGGGACGCAAACCCCGACCCTGACCATAACGCCTTCAGGGACAGCAACCCCGACGGTCACGGTATCGGCCACCGCTTCGATCAGTCCCACCTTGACCCCGACTTCCTCAGGAACGGCCACGGCCTCGACAACCCCGACCGGCACCTGGTCTCCCACAGCCGTCAGCAGCGCCACGGGCACGATCACACCCACGTCAAGCATTACCAGTACTCCGCCGCCGACGCCCACGATCACGCCCACCTTAACAAGTATTCCGGCGACCGATACTCCGACCGTGACGGGTTTGGCTGTGACCCCGGGGCAATTTTTAAGTTACCCCAATCCCTTGAAAGGGCAGCAGTTGTGGTTTTATTATACGTGTCAACCTCCGGCTAAAGTCACCATTGAAGTGTTCAACGTAGCCGGGGAAAAGGTTTTGACTTTGACGGACTCTCCCACAAACGCGGGAGTGGTGCGGACATCGTATGATGCATCCAAACTGGCGCCGGGCATTTACCTTTACCGGGCAAGGATTGAAGACGCAGACGGCGTGCGGACGTTCGCTTGGCAGAAGTTTGCGGTGCTGCGCTAACAGGCTGCAAAAAGACTAATATTGGGATCTTGGTATAAAAAGGCGGCGACGAAACAAGCTCAATCCTAAAAAGGCGAAAATTAGATCGCCGTTTTACTTGAGTCGCTTATGCTGAAAGTGAAATCCGGTTGTTCGGAAATACGGGTGCTTAATACGCCGGCGTTATTTTAGCGTTCCGCCCCAGCGACGATGTCACCTGCCAAAATAATGTCGCTGGCCAAGATGACACAACCCCAAACCTGATTCTCCTGAGCGCCCATAACCTTCAACTTGCCGATGGCTTCCTCTCCTGCCGGGGGTGTGGTTCGCAGGGGTGAACGGCCGGACCAAGCTCGTTTGAAAATAAGCAATCGTTCATCACAAGCCGGCGCTTTCCCAGGCGGGACATTAAAATAAACGCGGTCTCCGGTCGTA
>JAAXVQ010000193.1:3025-4890 GCA_013335425.1 Candidatus Firestoneibacteriota bacterium
CTGAATATAACTAATTTCAACCCCCAAATCATTCCCATTACCAAAGTGCTCAATAATCTTTTCACTTTTAAAATGTGTTGTGACAAAGACTTTATGAATACCTGATGCTTGCAACTGTTCGATTTGATGTTCCATCAAAGGCTTAAGCACGAAGGTGGCCTCGGTAGACGGCCTAGGCTTGGGTTTCGGGTCTGCCGCGACGGCTTTGGCCTGGACAAGTACGACGGTTTTTTCCGGCAACGAGGATTTTACGGTTTCCGGAGAAGGAACCGCTGCCTGGCGGGTGTTCGCGGGTTGGAGCGGGACCGGGTGGGCCACCGCGGCGGCTGTGGGTTTGGCCGTGCTTTTTTTCGGCTTTACGGCTTCCCGTTTTGAAAGGCGGGAAGCCATTTCCCGAGCCAGTGTTTTTTGCGTTGCCGGATCCAAAGCGGCAATGTCGCTCTCAATGCCCGCGCCGGCGGAAGCCGGCGCCATTCCGGCCAGCAGGCAGGTCAAACAAAGCGCGGGTAAGAAATCCGATTTATTCAGCATGATTTTTATTTTCCTGATGGGCGGATTCCGGGTGCTTTTCAAAGCGCAGGTTCAGGCGTTCGCGGGTTGGGCCCCGGGAAGGCAAAATACGGATGGAAATTCCGGTCGACGGCCATTCCAGCTTTGATTGCAGCCGCGCGATCACGGCCGAGGCTTGGCGTTGTCCCAATTGGCCGTCCCGGGCGCTTAATTCCAGTTGCAGTCCCGGGCGGCTGAAACGCAGGCAGAGATCGGCCGCTTGCGTAAGCAAGGAGAGTCCGAAGCGGGAAATCCGGTCTGAATTTTCTTTTTCGAACAACGTGGAAACTTGGAGAGAAAGCACAAAATCATTTGGACCGGGGTAGACCATGGCCCAAACCATCCGGGCGGGGGCATTGGTGGTCAACGTTCGTCCGCGCGCATCCACCACCGTCAGCGTATAGGCATACACGTCTCCGGCCAGAATTTTTTGTCCGTCCGGGTCGGAGCCTTCCCAGGCCAATTTATCCGGCCAAATTCGCCCCTGCTGCCGGTAGCGGACTCTGCCCTCGCCGTCGAGGATGACCCAAGACCAAGTTTGCATCGGCGCCGGGGAGCGCGGCGGTTGGATTTGAACCACGGGCGGTTCCTTGACCATGGCCAACCAGGGTGACGCCGCCCGGGGGCTGCGGCTTTCCCAAAGGCTCTTTTCAGCCGCTTGACGGGCCTGTTCAAACCGGAGCGGAAACACCTTCTCGGGGGAACCCGCGGATGCCTGGTTTTGCCCGGAACGGGCGGGAGACTTTTTATAGGCCGTCATGGCCGGCGAATCTTTGCCTTCATGGTAATAGGCTTGGGCCAGGCGTTGATATATTCCCGCGAGACACGGATCTTCCTGCGGGGGCGTGCCGGAGAGCCAAGCACGGTAGGCGGTGATCGCCTCGTTGAAACGCTGCAAATTGAACAGGCAATTTCCCCGCACGGCGGACAAGTCGGCGCGAATGCCCGGGTCCAAATCGTTTTCACTGCCGAGCTGTTCGGTGAAAGCCAGGGCTTGGGCCCAACGGCCTTGTTCCATGGCGAGTTCGATCCAATTGGCGGCCGTCGGGAGCGTGTACGGCGGCGCCTCCGGGTGAGGTTTTGGAATTTCCGGCGCCTGCGCCTGGTCCGGAAGGGTCAAGGCCAGCCGGCTTTTTATATATGCGGCCAGCGGCGTATGCAAATTCGCCAAATTGCCCGCCAGCTCCGCTTCGCCGTGCCGGGTCTCAGCCAGCAGCGTGGAGGCCAGCAGATAGGCGGCGGCAGTTTGAAATTCCGGATACCGGGAAAGAAGCTCGGAGAGCACCCGGGCGGCGGAAGGCGCTTGCCCTTGCGCC
>JAAXVQ010000194.1 GCA_013335425.1 Candidatus Firestoneibacteriota bacterium
GAAGAACCATCCGCCCGAAACGATGCCGCCCGCAAAACCGCCGTAAAAAACCAGACCGCCGTCCCAAATGCGGAAAATACCGGTCCAGTCATGGGCAAACTCCCGCCAGGTGACCAACACGTACGCGAGACGCGCCCCCACCATGCCGCCCAGGATGATCCCTAAGGCCAAGTCCCAAAAACGTTCGGAATCCACGCCCAGACCCGCGGCATCGCGCCGGGCCAGTAGGCTGACGAGCACCATCCCCAAGGCCACGAGCAGGCCGTAGGTATGCAGGGTGAAGGGTCCCCAGGTGAACAGATCCGGAAACATGCTTACGCCGCCGGCGAGGCTTTATGCCCCGTGAAAAGGTTGACGGCCAGCAGCCAAACCACGCCGATGTCGATGGCCGAATCCGCCAGGTTGAACACCGGCCAATGATAGGCCTTGACGCCCACCTCGATGAAATCCACCACCGTGCCCACGGTAACCCGATCGATCAGATTGCCGGCCGCGCCGCCGCAGATCAATCCCAAGGGGATCAAGAAATCCCAGCCGGCCTGTTTCTCACGGTATGCGAGCACGGCCAAGACCACCATGGTGACTGCGGCAATGCCGATGAAAAGCAAGGAGCGCCAAAGAGCCGGAGAATTCGCCAGCAGGCTGAACGCCCCCCCGGCATTGCGCACGTAAGTCAGTTGGACGTATTCTCCCCAGATGGACAAACTTTGATAAGGTTGAAAGTTACGCACGACCAGCCACTTGGTGAACCAATCGAGAGCCAAAACCACCAGGCCGAACCCCCAGAAATAAGCACGGGAAGACGGCCGTTTCACCGCCGCCGAGGACACGGCACCAACACCTGCGGCAGAACCAACAGGTTCCAATTTCGATTCGGAATTTAACGACATGGTTCTCTTTTCCTGCTTTCTATTTATGGAAAGGACACCTTAAATTTAATTCCTCTCCCCTGGTGGGAGAGGAATTATGTGAGGGGCAAAACTTTTGACATAATGCTTTTACCCCCTCCCCTTCGTCCCCTCCCACCAAACCCTGGGGAGGGGAATCATAAAAAACCTTTCTACAACTGGAACTATTTTCCGGCTTTGGGCGCCGGGGTCACAGCCTCATGGCAGCGCGTGCATAGCGTCGGGTGATCGGCGTGCGCGCCCACGCTGGGCAGCACCCGCCAGCAACGCTCGCATTTTTTGGCGGCTGAAGCTTCCACCTTGATCTGCAAGTCAGCACCGGCGGAAGCGGCATCACCCAATTGGACTCCGGAGACGATGAAAAAGGCCGCCAAATCCCGGGCATGTTCACCCAAGAAAGTGCGCTTGTCCCCGCGCGCCCGGATGGTGACCTCGGCTTCATAGGAATGCCCGATTACTTTGGCCGCGCGCGCTTCCTCGAGATGCTTTTGCACCTCGGCACGGATCTCGAACAAGCGTTCCCAGGATACGGCCAGCGTCTCGTCCGTCCATTCCTTGGGCGGCGTCAGCCAGGTCGCCAAGTGCACGGACTCGGCCGGATCTTTTTCGTCCCGCAAGCCCTGCTGCCCCATGAATTCCCAGGCCTCGTCGGCCGTGTGCACCAGCACCGGTGCGAGCAAACGCACCAAATGGCTGAGCACGTGCCACAAGGTAGTTTGGGCCGCCAAGCGCGAAGCGGACTTTACCGTGTCGGCGTACAAACGGTCTTTGAGCACATCAAAATAAAACGCCGAGAGGTCCACGGAACAAAAATTATGCAAAGCTTGAAAAAAACGGTAAAAATCAAAGGCATCACAGGCCGTCACCGACTCGCCTACCAGAATCGAGAGTTTGTGCAAAATCAGCCGGTCCATGTCGGTTAAGTCCCTAACCGGCACGGCCTGCACGGGGTGAAAACCGTCGAGATTGCTCAACAAAAACCGCAGCGTGTTACGCATGCGCCGGTAGGCGTCCACCGTGCGTTTGAAAATCTCGTCTGAGGAGCGCACGTCCAATTGCACGTTTTCCGAACAAACCCACAGGCGGAGGATGTCCGCGCCGCCGTAACGCTTAATGCCCTCGGCCGCGGTGATGAAGTTGCCCAGCGACTTGGACATTTTGCGCCCGTTCCCGTCCACGGTGTAGCCGTGGGTGAGCACCGTGCGGTAAGGGGCTTGGCCCAAGGTGGCGGCGGAGAGCAGCAGCGAAACCTGGAACCAACCCCGGTGCTGGTCGGAACCCTCCAGGTACATGTCGGCCGGGAATTTCAGTTCCGGGCGCAACCCCAACACCGCCGCATGGCTGGCGCCGGAGTCAAACCACACATCCAAAATGTCCGTTTCCTGCCGAAACTCGTGACCGCCGCACTTGGCGCAAACCGTGTCGGAGGACAACACGCTCTGCGCTTCGGGCGTGAACCAAACATCGGCGTTTTTTGCGCGTACGAGTTCTTCGACTTTTTTAAACACCGTTTCCGAGATCAGCGGTTCCCCACATTGGCGGCAATAAAATATCGGCAACGGCACGCCCCAGCTGCGCTGGCGCGACAAACACCAGTCCGGGCGCGAAGCCACCATGGAGCCGATGCGGTTGCGCGAGGCTTCCGGAATCCAAGTGACTTCGTTTTGAATGAGCCCCAGGACTTTTTCGCGGAAACCCTCGCGGTTCACGTTGAGAAACCATTGCTCCGTGGCGCGAAAAATGATCGGCACGTGATGACGCCAGCAGTGCGGGTAGGAGTGCTTCAACTCGGTAACGTGCAGGAGCGCGCCGCGCTCCTTAAGCAGGGCCACGATCTTGGGATTGGCCTTAAAAACAAACTCGCCCTGCATCTCGGCAAAGGCGGAGGTGAACACGCCGTTCTCCCCCACGGGGTTGAAAACTTCCAGGCCGTATTCCTTACCCACGACAAAGTCTTCCTGCCCGTGTCCGGGAGCCGTGTGCACGCAGCCCGTGCCCGCTTCCAAGGTCACATGCTTGCCTAAAACCACCGGCACTTCCAAGGGTAAAAACGGATGCTGCAATTTCAAATGCTCCAGGTTGCGCCCCGGGGTCTCGGCCGCAACGCGATAGGGCTTGCCCAACTGGTTGAAATTGGCCTCGGTCAATTCCTTGGCCAGCAGGTAATAATCACCTTCGGATTCCACCAAGGCGTAGCTGAAATCCGGGTGCACGGAGACCGCGCGGTTGGCGGGCAGGGTCCAGGGCGTGGTGGTCCAGATGGGCACATAGATCTTGCCGGCCGGACGCGCGCCCAAAGCCTCGGGCCAGCCGCCCACCAGCTCGAAACGTACGGTGATGGATGGGCTGGTGTGTTCCTCGTACTCCACCTCGGCTTCGGCCAGGGCGCTTTTGCAGGAGGTGCACCAATAAACCGGTTTCAACCCGCGGTAGATAAACCCTTTAAGAGCCAACTCGCCGAACAGGCGCACAATGGTGGCCTGATACTCGGGGGACATGGTCAAATACGGGTGCTCCCAATCCCCCAAAATGCCGAGCTGCTTAAACTGTTCCCGCTGCTTGTCCACAAACTTCGCCGCATACTTGCGACATTCCTGCCGGATGCGCATGCGGTCCTGTTTCTCAGCCGTCGGCAAGCCCTCCACGACCTTGTGTTCAATGGGCATGCCATGACAGTCCCAACCCGGAACATAGGGCGTGGAAAATCCGCGCATGGATTTGTAGCGCATGACCAGATCTTTGGAAATCTTGTTGAGCGCCGTACCCATGTGCACATCGCCATTGGCATAGGGCGGGCCGTCGTGAAGCACGTATTTCTTCCGGCCCCGGCCGTGGGCATGCAACAATTCATACAAACCCAGCTTAAGCCAATGCGCCTGACGCTGCGGCTCGCGCGTGGTCAAGTCCGCCTTCATGGGGAAGTCGGTCTTGGGCAAATTGAGGGTTTCGCGGTAATCCATCCGTTGTTTCTCCTGGTATAAATCCCAATAAAAATTGGGGCTTATCTTATCACCGCACCCCGGACCCTGTCAATGCAGCACTCTCCGATAAGCCCGTGGAGGCATAAAATTGCTGGCAGGCGGGCCCAGCCTATGCTAAATTTTAAGTATGCGCCGCCCACTCCTGCTTTTCATTATTTTTTGTCTGCTTCAGGGAGGGCGCCAAACCCTGGCCCAGGAAAAACCGCCCACGCCCTTTGAAGGACATCGGGCCATGGCGCAAACACTCAGCGACATGGTCTGGGACCTGGGCCTCACGGGCGCGTCCGTCAAGAAGCCGCCCGTTTTGCTGCCGGCTAAGACCGCCGCCCCCGTATCTTCGGAAACGTCCCAAACCGTGGCGCACGAACTCCAACAAGCCCCCATGGGTTCCCAAACTACGTCGCAACCCCTGATTCCGGAGAGCCAAATCTCCGAGCACCAAGATATTCAATTTCAGGGAACCAATCCGTGGGAAAACCAAGCCGTCACCCTTTTGTTTTCAAATGATTCAAAGTTTGAAATCAACGTCCGTTCGCCTTTCCCCGTCCAGTTGTGGACCCTGTTGAACCACGAAGGTTCCCTGATCGCTTCCGGGCACGTGAATGATTTGACGTCCTTTTATTTTTTAATCGAAGAAGACTATGCGCCGCCCTATTCGTTGGTGCTCTATGTCAATTATCACGATGTTTTTTACAAGCTTAAGCTGCTGTTGGAATAACCGCTGTTTTCAGCGGCCGAATATTTTCACGAGGTGATGCATGCAGTCCGCTTCCGCACCTAACCCCCGACCGAAGACCGTGCCTTCACCGGACGCGACCCGGCTTAAAAAAAACGCCATCCTGGTCTTGGCGGCTTTGTTGCTGTTGGGCCTGGGTTGGTTTATCGGTGGCCTTTATGGGCGCGCCGGCGGGCCCACGCGCTGGCAGCCGGAAACCCCGGAGGCCGCCCGCGTGGCCACGGAATTTCTCACGCATTATTTGACCTTTTCCGCG
>JAAXVQ010000195.1 GCA_013335425.1 Candidatus Firestoneibacteriota bacterium
GGAACACCGGCGCTTACTGGGCGTACCGGATAAGGCTAAAGTAAACATAGCCGCCTTGCAGGGAAACATCGACCAAAACCAGCCCTGGGATGAGCATTATCGGCGTTCCACCCTCAACCGTTTTTTTGAACTCGGTTCCCAAGCCCGTGCGCTAAATGCCGAATTGTTGATTTGGCCCGAATCCGCTTTTCCCGGTATTTTTAATTGGGATCAAAGCCTGGCCAACGAAGTGCGCAGCTGGTCTCGTACTTGGCATGTGGATCAAATTGTTTCCGCGGACACGGTGGGGTTGGGCGCCACTCAGGGAGATTACCGCTATTTCAACAGTATGCTCTGGCTCAATCCCGAAGGAACCGTGACCGGACGCTTTTCCAAGATTCATTTGGTGCCTTTCGGAGAGTATATCCCGTTTCAACGCACCCTCCTTTTTTTTGTGCGCAAACTTGTGCCCAGATATGAAAACGGCATGTTCACGCCCGGAGAGAAGCGTCTACCCTTGATTTGGAATCGCCCCGGAGGCGATTCCAAGGTAGGCGGTTTGATTTGTTTTGAGTCCATTTTTCCGCAATACGCGGCGGAACTCACCCGACAGGGAAGTGAACTGCTGGTGGTGGTGACTTATGACGCTTGGTTCGGGGTAACGGCCGCACCCGCCCAACACGCTCTGTTTTCTGCTCTGCGCGCCGCAGAAACCAACCGCTATGTCATTCATAATGCCGCTACCGGCGTCTCCTGCGCTTTCGATCCTTACGGACGGTTGCTCGGGCTTATCCCTTTGAATACGCCGGGCGTACTCCAAAAACAGTTGGGTTTGCGCAGCACGCAAACTTTTTTTGTCCGCTGGGGATTATGGCTGCCCTGGTTCAGCGTCCTCTGGGTAGCGGTTTTGGCGATGTTCGTGTTCCGGTTCAGTGAAATTCAAAAATTGCATTCAGAACCTTAGGAGGTTTTCTTATGAACTTGGTGATTGTCGGTTCCGTGGCCCTTGACGATGTTAAAACGCCCTTGGGGGAAGTTAAAAATGCCCTAGGCGGTTCGGCTGTTTATTCCTCACTTTCGGCCCAATATTTCACTCAAGCGGGTGTGGTGGGCGTGGTGGGGCATGATTTCCCGGAAAACTACCTGCAAACTTTAGCGGCGCGTTCCATCCGTCTCGAAGGCCTGGAAAAAGCGCCGGGAGAAACTTTTCATTGGGCCGGATATTATGAATATGACATGGGTTCTGCAAAAACTTTAGATACGCGGCTGAACGTTTTTGCCGCCTTTGATCCGAAAATCCCTTCGGCTTTTAAATCGGTTCCCTACCTTTTTCTGGCCAATATTGACCCCGAACTGCAAACCAAAGTACTCAATCAAATCACCCGGCCGCGTTTTACGCTCCTGGATACCATGAATTTTTGGATTGAAACCAAACGGGAAGCCCTCTTGGCGGTATTTCCGAGGGTGGATATGGTGGTGGTGAACGATGCCGAGGCGCGCCAGTTGGCCGGCACGCCCAACCTGTTGCAAGCAGCCCGCTGGATTCGCAATCATGGCCCTCGCGGTGTGATCATCAAAAAGGGGGAACACGGGGCGTTGTTGTTTTGGGAGAATGAAATTGCAGCCTTGCCGGCTTTCCCCTTGGATACCGTCCGCGATCCCACCGGTGCCGGAGATACTTTTGCCGGCGGCTTTATCGGCGCGCTGGCCGGAAGCCCTGACTTGACCATGGATAACTTCCGCCGGGCCGCGGCCATGGGCACGATCATGGCCTCCTTTACGGTGGAGGATTTTTCCACCCGCCGCTTGGAAGGACTTTCCGAAGAAGAAATCCGCGCGCGTTATCGCGCCCTGCAAAAAATCAGTGAATTAAAGGATTTCGCCGGTGATTTTTCTTCCAACGGAAGGTAATTTGCGGCGGTGTTAAGCATAATTTTGGCTTTGCTCGTCTGCAAAATAAAGCCGATTTCACCGCCAAGGCGCCAAGGACGCCAAGAAATTCTTTGCATCAGGACAGCTTTTTCATCTATGATAACCCTGGCGAATTGGAGTCTTGGCGGTAGATGTTTTTTTATGATCTTGCTTACAAACCCAATGAGGTAACCGTATGCTGCTATCCAACAAATTACAGCGCATTCCGCCTTACATACTCGCCAAAGTCACCCAGGAAACCAAAATCGCACGTGCCCGGGGCGAGGATATTATCGATTATGGTATGGGCAACCCGGACTTGCCGACACCGGCCCATATCGTCAACAAACTGGTGGAGGCGGCGTCCAAACCTGCCAACCACCGTTACTCCGTTTCGCGGGGCATTTACAAACTGCGTCTGGCCATTTGCGATTGGTACCAACGCCGCTATGGCGTGACCTTGAATCCGGACACCGAAGCCATTGCCACGATCGGCGCCAAAGAGGGTATTTCCCATTTTATGCTCGGGCTGTTAAACCCCGGCGATACGGTGATTGTGCCTACCCCCTGTTACCCCATTCACGCCTATTCCGTGGTGATCGCCGAGGGAAATGTCATCAGCATTCCCACGGTCCCGGGTGAAGACCTGTTCGCCAAAATCGCCGAAACTTGTCGTAATTCCTGGCCGAAGCCCAAAGCCGTGATTGTTTCCTTTCCGCACAACCCCACAGGCGCCGTGGTGCAGCTCGATTTTTTTGAACGATTGGTCGCCTTGGCCCGTCAGGAAGAATTTTTAATCATTCATGACCATGCCTATGCGGAATTATGCTTTGACGGCTACAAATCACCCAGCCTGTTCCAAGTTCCCGGCGCCAAGGACGTGGGGGTGGAATTCTATTCGCTCTCCAAATCCTACAATATGCCGGGGTGGCGGGTGGGTTTCATGACGGGCAATGCGGAAGCTGTGGCGCTTTTAGCGCGCATTAAGGGATACTTGGATTACGGCATGTTCGCGCCCATTCAAATCGCCGCGATCGCTGCTTTGAACGAATCCCAGGATTGTGTGGCCGAAATTGTGGCTGCCTACCGCGCCCGGCGTGACGTGCTGGTGGACGGCTTGAACAAGCTTGGTTGGGAAACCCCCAAACCGCAAGGCACCATGTTTGTGTGGTCCCGCCTGCCTACCGCCTACCGCCGGCTTTCTTCCGTGGATTTCGCCATCCAACTGCTGAGGGAGGCCAAGGTTTCCGTGGCGCCTGGGGCCGGATTTGGCGAAGGGGGGGAAGGATACGTGCGTTTTGCCCTGATTGAAAACGAAGAACGCACTCGGCAGGCATTGCGCGGCATTAAAAAAATGCTGGGGGCATGAGCGTGAAGTTGACCTAGATGCGTTACGGTTTAAAATCCGGGACGGTTTCAGCCAAGGGCAGGGTAAACCAAAAACGACTGCCGACCCCCAGCGTGCTTTCCACTTTGGGCTCTGTCCGATAAACGGCCAAAATTTCATTCACAATAGCCAAACCCAACCCCGTCCCCACATATTTGCGCGTGGTGGATGCATCGACTTGATAAAACCGCTGAAACAGTTTGCTCAATTCTTCCTTGGGAATGCCGATGCCCGTGTCGTTTACGGACACTTCCACCGCATCGGTCGGGCCGGTTTCCGCACCTTCGGGTCCGTTTTCACGCGGCACGCGGCGCAGGGTTAACGTGATCGTTCCTCGTTCCGTAAACTTAATGGCATTGGCCAGAAGGTTCTGCAGCACCTGTTGGATGCGTTGCCGGTGGACTTGGACTAAAAACGGTTCCACCAAGCCCTTGCGCACGATGGTCAAGCCCTTGCCGCGGGCGATTTCCAAGGTATCGGCAACGGCTTGCTCGGCCATCTCGGTCAGCGAAACGATCTCCAGCGGCAGCGTTTCCTGCCGCTGATCCTCCAGGCGCGCCAGGGACAATAAATCATTAATGAGCGCCATAAGATTATTCAGGTTACGGCGGACAATGAGCAGCTTCTCTTTTTGAATTTCGTCAAAAGTGCCGATTTTATTGCCTAAAAACAGTTCCACATACGTCTTGATGGTCGTTAATGGGGTGCGCAATTCGTGCGAGACATTGGACAAAAACCGATTCTTTAAGCGATCAAGTTCCTGCAAATCCTGATTGGCTTTTTCCAATTCCTTGATTTTCAGCTGCAACTCCGAGTAAAGCAGGGCGTTCTCCACCATCATGCCGATTTCGTCGCCGATGCGGGCGAGCAAATCCAGGTCGCGATAATGAAAAAAACGTTTGCGCCGGCTTCCGACCGCAAGCACACCCAAAGTTCTTTTTTTGGAACGCAGGGGAACCAGCAATAAATCGCGGATATTTTCGTGCATGATCATTTCGTAGGCTTCGGCATGCCTGGGAACGTCCCGCACCATGGCGGGTTCGCCGGTGGAAAATATCTTCGCCAAGAGTCCTTGATCCAAGTCCAACTGGCTGCACGTGTTGACGTATTCATCGCTAAAGCCGAAATGAGAGATCAATTTAAATTGTTTCAAATTGGGTTGATAAATGTAGCACAACCCGGAAGTGGCATGCATCAATTGCAGGATTTTTTGAACTGAGTGATCCAAAATCATTTTTAAATCCACGGACTGATTGATGATGCGGGTGATGGTATTGAAAAAGGTGAGTTCGCGTGTTTTCCCGCGGATTTCCTCGTTGCGAAGCATCAGCGTGCGGGTCATTTGATTGAACGTTTGGGTCAGACGCCCGATTTCGTCATGGGAAAAAACCGGCAATTCGTCCCCCATAAGGCCGGAGCTGACCAGCTTAATGCCTGTTTCCAGGTTCTCCAAAGGTTGAATCAAGCGGGAAACGAACCAAATGCTGCCGGAAACCAGAAAAATAAACGACAACAGCCAGAAACCCAAAATCATCAATTGGACGCGGCCGATGCGCAGCAACATCCCGGCCGGGTCGCCCTGCAAGCGGATCATCCA
>JAAXVQ010000196.1 GCA_013335425.1 Candidatus Firestoneibacteriota bacterium
AAACGGCCAAGCCGTCCTCCGTAAATACTGTTGGGAAAACAGGTTCATACTTCCCGTCCGGTCATGGTTCGGCGGCGCAAATGCACTTGTTGATAAATTTTTTCCAAGGCTTTCGTAGTTTGATCCCAGGAATGTTTCCGGGCCACCCTGCGCGCGGCCGCGCCCAGGCGGTGCCGCCAGACGGGTCGCGCCGCCAGGTTGTCCAGCAGGCGCGCCACGACCTCGCCCCGGCTCAGGGCCGGCAACAAGAGCGCGTCGTGTCCCGGTCGAAACAATTCCGCAGCGCCTGCGTTTTGGGCTAAAACCAGCGGCAGCCCGGCAGCCGCGGCTTCCAAGACCGTTAAACCGAAAGACTCATATTCGGGAAGCAGTACGTAGGCATCGGCGGCAGCCAGCGCAGCGTGCGGCAAATGATGCAGGGCCAGAAAATGAACGCGACGGCTCACTCCCAGGCGGGCGGCCAAGGACTTCAAACTTTCATCCGGCAGCGTTGAAGAAGCCAACAGCAGGACCCCCTCGGTGTGCTGCATGCAGGCCAGGGCCTGAATCAGGCGGGCGCCCCCTTTCAAACGCAGGGCGTTGGCCACCAAGGCAAAAACCACTTGGTGATCTTCAATCCCCAGGCGGATGCGGGTCGTGGCCCGCAACTCCCGGTATTGGCCCGTGGATAAAAAATGATCTTCCCCCACGCCCGGATAAATCACTTCGGTGGGTGTCCTGGCCGTGGTCGGGTAGGTAGCCCAAACCTGCCGCTTGACGCGTTCCGAAACCGGAAGAATCTCCCGGGCGCTTACCAGCGTCGCGATTTCCAGGGATAAAATGGCGCGGTGCGCCGGGCTTAAAAGCTTACGCACGCGGTTGGCCAAGGTCGGATGGAATTTAAGCGAGGCACGCATGCCTGCCGCATGGCAGGAATGAGCGGTCACCACGTCGCCCCAGGTGGCGTCCGACCCTTGGGTGTGCACCACGTCATAATGCCCGGATTGGGCCATGAAGCCCGCTTTATGGCTGAAGTTTAAAATCGAGTGCCAATGCGGCGCGGGCGGAATACGCACAGGCACCAACCGGGCTTGGCCGCAGGCTTCAAACTCCTGCGGCTGGGTGAGCACCGCCACCTCATGCCGTTCGGACAAACGCCGGGCAATTTCATACGTATAGCGTTCGATGCCGGCTCCATGACGACACCCGCGCGCAATCAAGGCAATTCGCATAATTTCTCCTAGAGGGACTCCGCGGCCATTCGCCGGTAAACTTCCAACGTTTGCCGCGCCACCTGCGCGGTGGTAAATTGCGCCAGCACCCGTGCCCGTCCGCGCTCGGAGAGCGTACGCCGCAATTCGGCCGAAGCATGCAAGCGCGTCAAATGCGCCGCCAACGCGCCGGCATCGCCTTCGGGAAAAACCAAGCCCGCCTCCCCAATTACGTGCGGAATCTCACCGGAATTAGACCCCACCACCGGCACTCCGCAGGCCATGGCTTCGGTAAGCACGCGGCCGAATTGTTCTTTCCAGTCCGGGCGCGTTTCCGAGGGCAGCACCAGCACGTCCAGGGCGCGGTAGGCGGCGGGCATGTCCGCATGCGGAACCGCCGGACGAAAAACCACGCGGTCCTGCAAAGCCAAACGCGCAACCTGCGCGCGGAGAGTTTCCGCATAGTTACCTTGCCCGGTAAAAATCAATTGAAACGGGAACGTCAATTGCGCGGCCGCTGCCAACAGCGTGGACAAACCTTTTTCCACCTGCAAACGCCCTAAATACCCGAATGTGAAAACCTCACGTCGCCCGGGTTTTTCCTCCGGGGTGAACGTTTCCGGATTAACGCCGTATTGCGGCAGCACGGCAATCTTGCCGTCAAATCCGCGGCGACGCAATACGGTTTGGGCCTCATGGTTGCCGGCCAAAGCCCAGGCCGCACGCTTAAACATCCAGCGGTCAATCAGGTTCAAGGGAAACTTATACTTCCGTAAAATATTTTCCCAGGTGAAAAAAACCACGGGGCATTGGGCCCGCGGCAAAGATCGGGCAGCCTGCCACCCTACCAGAGCATAGGGTTCTTCTTCCAAGTGCAGGATGTCCGGACGCAAGCGCCGCAGCCAGGCAGACAAGCCCGGCATAAAAAACCCGCCGACTTTGCCCGCCCAACGCACGGGAAAAACACTTAGGTGCACACCTTGCTCGTTCCCGGGCGCAGGAGCCGCCACCCAGCGGTTGCCTTCGGGCCAACCCGCGGGCAGAGCCAGATGCAATTCCACACCCGGCTCCGCGGCCAAGGCATGAAATTTTTCGCGGTAGGCGTCCACCACGGCGCTGTGTGAAACCACGCAAACTTTCATTGCATTCCCTCCCGGTGACTCACCAAAGCCAACGTTTGCCGGGCAATGCGCGTCCAGGCAAAACGTCGGGCGGCCCGCAGTGCGCCGGACTGCAGGCGTTGCCGCAAGAGCTTGTCTGCGGCCACACGCCGGACACCCTCGGCCAAAGCCGCTGGATCTCCGGGCGTTACCAACCAAATGTTCTCTCCATGGCGCAGTCCTTCCAGCGCCTGCGCCGGCCGCGTGGTCACCACGGCCAAACCGGCGCATAAAGCAGCCACCAAAGAGCTCCGGTTGAGCAAAGCACTTGGCTGAAACGGCATGACCGCCAGTCCCAGGGAATTTTTAAAAACACGCTGCACGTCGGCCGGCGCCAGGTAGCCGGTAAAACGAATGTCTTGAGACAAGTCCAAGGCTTTGATCTCCCGGGCCACGCGGGCATGATATGCGTAACGCTCCGGTTCCAAGGCCCCGACGACCGCGAGTTTCAGTCCCGCCGTTTCCCGGCGCAAACCCTGCCAAGCCCGCAACAAAGTCTCCCAGCCTTTGTTGGGCATGACCGTACCGAAGGTCACGCAGGTTGCCGCCCGATGGTTAAACTTAACTGCCCGGGACGCGCTCGGGTCCGGCGCCACAGCCGAACCCAGGGGGATGACGCGCACGCGGGCGCGCAGCTCCCGCTCCCGACGCAAAGCCCGACGGTCTTGGTGGTTGGTGCACACCACCACCTGGGCCGCGACCAAGGCCGGGCGCAGACGCCAGCGCCCCAACTTAGAAAACATGGCATATTCATGTAACGTCAGCACACGAGCGCAGGTCGGCAGGCGTTTCGCCAAATAGCCCAATATTAAATTCGGCGCCCAGCCGCGGCCGAAACCCAGACTCGGGTACATGAGGTGAACGCTGTCCGGTTTCAGGGCCTGCAGCCGGCGCCCCAACTCGGGCAAGTGCCGGGCGTTCCAAGCAGAGATTACCGGAAAAACCGACACGCCGGGATTTTTTTCCGGCATATGCACGGCGGTTGAAGTCACCACCGAAACCCGGGCACCGGCGCGCGCCAACGCTTTGGCTAAGCGCGCGGTATAATCCCCCACCCCGCAACGCACCGGCGGATAAGCGCCGCTGATCAGGCAAATGTGGGGTTTTTGAACACCGCTCGGGCGAGTGCCCATTTTGCCGAATTCCTTTCTTTAAGCATCTGTCCAAGACCGAAATAACCGTGTCTACGCACGTGGCCGAACCTGTTACCTGAATTTTACATATAATATTCCCCTCCCCAGGACTTGGCGGGAGGGGTCAGGGGAGGGGGCTCGAAATGCCTGGCAGAGATGCACCACGCCCTCCCCTTCATCCCCTCCCATCGAGGGAGGGGAATATTTTGTATTTTATACAGCTATCTAAATTGGTTATGTGCGCAAGAAATTTCTTGCACGGGTTGAATTTAAGCCGAGCTCCGACCCAGCCAGTAACGGTAATGACGTGCAAAATCACGGCATTAACGCTGTGTACATCCGCGTCATCGGCGGATTGCCTGTCCTATAAAGTCACTCTCAGCTTTTCTGTAAAAGCACGGCCACGTTCATCATCCAATGCGCGCCGAATTTTTTCTCCAGGTAGGCCCAGCCTGCGGGAAAAAACGGCTGCAACCCGCGGCGGGCCAAGTCCGTGACATCGCCCCAACCGCCGCGGTAGCCGTAGCCGCGCGCGGCCAGCAGGCGAAACCCGTGCCCCCGGGCGGCCCGGCGCAAATCCGCAACCGTGTAGTGGGTTTCCCAACCCCAGGGCCAATCGCCCTTGCAGGCGTGCCAGGCTTTGGCCAGCGTGTAGGGGTTCCAGGTTTGGGGCACATCCACCACCGCATAACCGCCCGGCTTGATGATGCGCTGCATTTCCCGCCACACAGGATCAGGGTCGGGAAAATGTTCCAGCAGACCCTGGGAAAAAACCAAATCGAACTTTTCCGCCGCAAAAGGCGTGCGCCGCACATCGCCGCGCACCAATTCCAGCGAACGACCCAAGACCCGCGCTCCCGCAGCCGCCTGTGCCAAGGCCTGGGTGGAAAAATCCAAGCCGTAAACTTGAAAGTTGCGCTGGGCCGCCAAGTTCAAGGCATCCCCGGCCGGGCCGCAGCCCAATTCCAAAATTTCCGCTCGCCCGGCATTGGCCAGAGCTTGTTCCAACAAGGCATAAAAGGGCGCGCGGCCCTGACGGCGTTCGGCCAGGCGCTCGGCCCAGGTTGTGGCGGCCGCGGGCTGCCCGCTCCAAATTTTTTTTATTGATTTTGTGCTTGCTTTTTAGAATCTTTTTTGTATACTTAAAATCTAAATCACTTAATTAAGAGGAGGAAAGTATGGCCGGAAAGAAACCCCTGACTAAAGCCCAGATCGTATCCTATTTTGCAAAAAAGTTTGACCTTTCCAAAAAGGCTGCTTCGTCAGTCATCGACGAGATGGCCGTGTTAGCAATCGCCGAGACCAAAAAGGCGGGAGCTTTTACCTTCCCCGGGATCGGTAAACTCGTCCTTGTTAAACGTAAAGCGCGCATGGGAAGAAATCCAGCCACG
>JAAXVQ010000197.1 GCA_013335425.1 Candidatus Firestoneibacteriota bacterium
GTCTCCTTGCTCGCCAATCATACGGGCGACTTGACCATTTTGCCCGCCCGAGTCCAATGGCGGGATATGGCCGCCGGCCGCGTCGAGACCCGCGCCACCAATCCCGTGCCGATCCGCATCAACGAAGCTTCGGGCACGGCGGCTCTGCCCACCCCTACGCCCGATATCGGCGTGCTGAGACCCAACAAGCCTTATGCGCATGTCTCCTTAACGCAGTGGTTGCCTCCGGCAGCGGGGGTGGTGGCCTTTATAGCCCTGCTCTGGGGCAAGCGGTTTCTGCGCCGGCGTCCGGAGAAGGTACCCGCTCCGCCGGCGGTGCCGGTGGACCCCCGCTCGCCGGAGCAGAGGGCCTTGGAGGCATTGGAAGAAGCGGTGCATTTGAAACAGGCGGGAAAAATAAACCAATTTTACACCACGCTGTCCATGATCTTGCGGCGCTACCTGGAAGAGGAATTCAACTTTAAAGCCCAGGAGATGACCACCCGCGAACTGTTGGCGGAAATGACACGTTTGGATTTTAAACCGGAATTTTTAGAACGCTATCGCGGGTACTTTTTGGAAAGCGACAACGTCAAGTTCGCCAATCACACCCCTGACCGGGAAAAAGTGGAGAGCGTGGATTTGCGCACGCGCCAAATCATTTTGGATCCGGACAAGCGCGTATTTCGCACGCCCCCGCCGGAAGCAGCCGCGACGGAAGTTTTGGCTGAGGAGGGGGAACCCGCTTCGAAGCCGAAGCCCGTCCCTCCCGCCGCGGGCAATGATAAGAAGCCCCGCAAACCTTGAACTTTTTAGCCTGGCATTGGGCGCATCCCACCTGTCTGGCGATGCTGCCGATTGGTCTGCTTCCCTTGGGCTTGGCGTTTTGGCAGGACCGCCGTCGTCGTGGACTGATCTTCACGCGAACCCCGCTGGCCAGGGAACTCCTGCGTCACCCCCGGCAGTATGTACACTATAACCTGGCCCTTTGGCGGGGGTTGGCCTGGGTGGGGTTGATCCTGGCGCTGGCCGGCCCTTGGACGCCGTCCTCGCCCCCGGCAGTTGTTGTCGGCCAACCCTTGGACGTGTTGGTGGTACTCGATGTGTCCCGCAGCATGCGGGCCGACGATGTGATCCCAAATCGCCTCGGAGCCGCCAAACGCTTTATAACGGCGCTGGTGGCCCGGCACCCGGCCTCCCGTTTTGGGTTGGCGGTTTTTGCCGGAACCAGCCAAGCCCGCGTACCCTTAACCGATGATTTGGAAATGTTTTCCGCGGAACTGGCCGGCACGGAAGTGGCGGACGGGCCGGGGGAAGGAACCGCCTTGGGAGATGCCCTGGCATTGGGGGTGCAACGCTTGGCGGCGGCCGGAAAAACGGATTTGGGAATTTCTGCACAACCGCTGTTGATTTTGGTAACCGACGGAGCCAACCATACGGGGCGCGATCCGGCAGCGGCGGCAAGCACTTTGGCGCAAACGCAAATCGGCTTGGGCGTGGTCGGTGTAGGGCTGGATCACCCCACGATCCGCCGGGAATGGGATGAGATCACGCAGACGCGGCGTCCGCTGCAGGATGCTTTTGGACACGTCCAGACTTGGGAGCCGTTGGAACTATCCGGGTTGCAGCACTTGGCTGCGCGCGGTGCACCGGGGATTTTCGTTAACGGAAATGACGTGCAAGCCGCAGCGGTTCTGGACTCATTGTGGAAACCAACTATCTCGGGCCCGGGGCGGCGGGCTCGATCCGGCCCGGTGCAGCAATGGTTTTGGCTGCCGTTGGCCGGCGCCTTGCTGGCTTTGGGGTTCGAATTTGTGCTCGCTAAAACCGTCTTTCGGCGGTTGCAGGATGCCTAAAAAAGTCGAGTACCCGGGTTGACGCGCCAAGATTCCGGGACAGGCAGCCAACCGCAGATTTCATGATTTTTTTTTGATAGACCGAGGGGATAACGTCGGCGATTTACCGACGGATGGGACGTAGGTGAGCAATGCTTTATTTCCTTTTTCCGCGAGTGTTGTTTCTGCTGGGCTTTCTCCCGATCTTTTTTTTCCTGCAAAATAGATTTCATACTTGGCAAAACCAAAAGCAAACGGTTTTCGCCCAGGACCTGTTTCACGGGTTGCTGCGTTTCCCCAACCCGCGTCACCGCCGCGGGAACTTGGTTTGGTGGCTGGGCGTTTGGACCGTCCTGGTGTTGACCCTGGCCCGTCCGGTGTGGGTCGACCCATCGACGGAGTCGGATCGGAGTGAGGTTTTTTCACTGCTTTTTGTGCTCGATGCTTCCTTGAGCATGCAGGCCGAGGATGCGGTTCCGACACGCTTGGCGGCGGCGAAAAGTTTTTTTTCAAAATTGGCGCAAGCCCTGCCGGACACGCCTCTGGGGCTGATTGTCTTTGAAGGCGAAGCGCAAATGGCTTGCCCGCTAACGCGCGACCACTGGGCTCTGGGGCAGGCCCTCTCGGAGGTTCGCACACACCGGCTTTCGCAGAAGGGGTCTCAAGTGGAGGGGGCCTTGAATCTGGCCCGGATTAAAATTTCGAACCGGACGGGTGGGACGCCGGTGGGGTTGGTGGTGGTTTCCGATGGGGAAATGAATCAACCCGGAAATCCCCTGGTCGCCGCGCAAGGTTTGGCTGAGAAAAAAATCCCGGTTTTTTGTTTGGGTGTGGGCACCACCGCCGGAGCGCCGATCCTCCTGGGACGGGATTTTTGGGGGAAACCCGTGTATCGCGTCCATCAAGGCGTTCGCGTGGTTACGCATTTGGTCCCGGAAAATTTACAGCGCTTGGCGCTGGCGGGTCGGGGTACGTACGCCACCTGGCAGGGAAGCCCGGAACCGGCGGTTCGGCAATTGGCGGCGGAGTTGAAAAACCATCCCTGGCCGGCCGGCGCCCCCACCCGATCAGGTGAGAAGTCTGTACGGGAATTATACCCTGGGGGAATTTTGCTGACCGGTGGTGCGCTGCTGTTTTTGGGAATCTCCGGCCAACGGCGGGAAAGGCGGTCGGTATGATCGCGTGGATTGCCGTTTGGGGATTCTTTAAATTGCTTTTGGTTTGGCTGGGAGCCCCGTCGGAAAATTATTACAATGCCGCCAACCGTCTGTTTGCGGCCCGTGATTTTCGCCGGGCGGAGCTGCTCTATCAGCGGGTTTGGCAAAATTCGCCCCGGCAGCTTGCTGCCGACTTTTTCCGCCGTGAACCCACAGCGGATATGAAATTTAAAGCCGCTTACAACGCAGGCAATGCCGCCTATTTCCAAAGGGATTGGGCGAGGGCCGTGGAGGATTATGAAGCCGCCCTGCGTTTTGATCCCGTGGACGAAGATGCTTGGCACAATTTGGAGTTGGCCCAGGCCCGGTTGAAGGGAAGGCCGGAAACGCAGGCAGAGACCGGAGCGGGGATTCATCCGCCGCGGGACCGGGAAATGGCGGTGATGGCGGATATTTTTTCCCTGCCTCCGGCGGCTCTGGCGGAGGCCATACAGACTTTAACCCGGGCAGGGTATCCGTTTCGTCCGGGAAGTTCCCTTAAAGCCGCCCCGGCACCTGCGGCCGAGGCCGATGTCGTGGACTGGTAAAGACCGGGGCGCGGGTCAGCGTTCGCGCGAAAGTTGGCTGAGGCGGTTGAGATGTTCTTTGAGTTCGGTGGACGCGGCGCCGACTTCCTCGGTGGTGGCCGCAAATTCCTCGGCAATGGAACTTAAATCCTGCAGGCCCAGCTTGATGGTATTGATGCCGCCCACCTGGCGTTCCGTCAATTCATTGAATTCATAAAATTGTTTGGAAAAAGACTGCATGGTGGTTTCCAGGGCGGCCAACGCTTCGAGGGAATGGTCGGCCACGTTTTGCACCTGAGCCACGGTGGCCTCGTTCTCCTCGGAGATTTCCAGGGCTTTTTGCGTCTGCTGCACCACGTTGATGATGATTTGCGTCACGTCTTTGGCCGAGGCGGAGCTTTGTTCGGCCAGCTTGCGGACTTCGTCGGCCACGACCGCAAACCCGCGCCCGTGCTCGCCGGCGCGGGCGGCTTCAATGGCCGCGTTGAGCGCCAGCAGGTTGGTCTGCGAGGCGATGTTCTTGATGATCTCCACGAATTTGCTGATTTCCTGGCTGGAACCGCCCATTTCCTTGATGAGGGAGATGTAGCTGTTGAGAATGTGCTTGATTTGGAGCATCAGCTCCACGGACTGAGCGGCCGCTGAACGGTTCTGGCTGGTGGTGGCAATGGCGGTTTTGTTTTTATCCAAGGCTTGGGAAATGAAGCCGGATACCTGATTGAAGGAACTATGCATCTGTTCGGCGACGCTGCTGATTTCGCCCAGGCGTTCGCTCTGTTGGTTGGCCGTGGTGGCGATCTGTTCAATGGACTGCGACAATTGGGTGACCAGGCCGAACGACTCGGTCACGGAATGCCGGTAATCTTTGAGTTTGGCGACCGCGGAAGTTTCCTGTTGGGAGTTTTCCGATTTGCGTTGCAGCATCCGGTTCCGCAGAGTTTCGCTGATCAAGAGCGTGGGCTCGGTTTCACCGGAAGGCAGGGCGCCGGGGTCTTCTTCCGCAGCCAGGGCTTTCAGTCTTTCCGCCAGGAGCGAGGCATGGTCGGCGGTTTTGGGGGACATGAGCGCGATGCCGATGCCGCCTGCCAAGGCCAGGAGCAACCCTGAAAGCGCCAGCGTCCAACTCAAGCAACCGGCCATCAGGGCGGAGACCAGGACGCTCCCCCAGGCAACGCCCGCCACGGGCAGGACGCGCTGCCAGAAGGCAGCCGTTTGATATTCATTTTGGAAGGAACCTGGTTCCATGTTAGTCGGCATCATGCGTTCTCCCGGAAGCACATTCAAACATAATTGCGATTGA
>JAAXVQ010000198.1 GCA_013335425.1 Candidatus Firestoneibacteriota bacterium
ATGGCTTTCTGTCCGCGCGCGGCGTGCGTTTCAGCTGTACGCTTTTTCACGGCCAGATTCACTTGCAGGATTTTTTTATTCAACCCGGCGTCTTGCGGATTCATGCCGTAAGCTTTGGCATAGGCCGCCCCGGCTTTGTCGAACACACCTTGTGCCGTCCAATGATCGCCCTCGGATACGGTTTGATTGAAAATGGCTTTTTGCTTGGCCTTGACCTGCTTTTCCAACTTTTCCAACATCCGTTGTTCTTCCACCACGCTGCGCCCAAAAGGCAAGGTGACGGTCAGACGGTGCACATCCCCCAGATCCGGAAAAGGCGTGTAGGCATAATCCAGCGTGTAATCCGAAATACGGATGCCCAGCCCCAGCGTGAGCCCGGCGAAAGCGCCCAAATAATTGCCCGAGGACCAGGCCCGGTATCCGGCCCGCAGGGCGAGAATGTCCAAAACCGTAAGTTCGGCGCCGGCTTTGAATACCATTTCCTGGGCCAACGGTTTGCGCAGCGCGGCGGTCAGCAGCAGGTCGCGGTTCCAGGTGCGGTAAGCCGCTCCCAGTTCCGTGAAGGCGTCCAGGTTGTGGCTCCGGTTGATGAAAACCACGGGTTTGCCCAGGTTGTTGATCACCCAGCCCAGGTTGAGGTCCGGCAGCACATTGCTCCAGAGGACGCTTATGTCCGCTGCCGCGCTCCAGGCCGAATACGTGTCAATGACCTGGCGCAGCCCTTTGACGGTCACGCCGCCGGCGAGGTGGGGGGTGAAGGCGTGGCTCCAGGAGAGCCCGGCATAGACATCGTAAAGGGAAAACGTACCGTCGGGTTCGCCGGTAGCGTTCATTTTTTCAAAAGCATCACTGTAGGAAAACAGGGCATTGACGCCGAAGGCCGTGGACTCGGACCAAGGCCAGAGCAGGGCCGCGTATTCGTTGCGGAACCCCTGAAAAGACTGGGCATGCGCCAGCAGCAACTCCTGGCGTCCCACGCGTACGAGGCCGGCCGGGTTCCAGTACACCGCGTTGGCGTCTTCGGCCACGCCCACCAGCGATTCACCCAGGGCCGCTCCCCGCGCTCCCACGGGTTCATCCAAAAACAACGCGCCTAAAGACTCCTCGCCGGCCTGGGCAAGTAAAGAAAAACCGGGGAGCAGCCAAGCCGCGAGAAGGCAAGTCAATAAAATCAAGGGCGAAGAGTTTTCACCGCAAAGGCGCAAAGGACGCAAAGGAAGCCGAGAAAGAAAATCGAGCCCAAAATCTTTTTGGGGGGTTGTGCAACTTGAATGGCGGCGGGTTTCCTTTGCGACCTTTGCGCTTTTGCGGTGAGTATGCATTAGTTCACCACCGCGAAACGGGTTACCCATTTTTTATTGCCGAAGGGCGAGCTGATTTCCGTGATCGTGAAATAAGCACCGGGGGCGCAGTTGGCGATATCCAGCAAATAATCGTTGGGCCGACCGCCCTGCAAGTGCCAGCTTACCCGGCGGATTTCCTTGGCTTGGGCGTTGAACAAATGCAGGGTGGCTTCGGCATCGACCGTGGGCTGCAGCACCACATGCAGGTTGGCGCAGGAGACGGCCGGGTTGGGATAAACTTTGGACACGGCCAAATCCAGACTCGCTGCCAGGGAAAACGTACGGGTTTCGGAAAACGGGCTCCAGGAAAACCCGTCCCAAGCGGATACGCGCCATTGGTAAGGGGTCCCGCGCTGGAGGGTGACAAACGCCGGTAAGGAAAAGACGGCTATGCCGCCCGGCGGTGTGACCGGGGCATTCCAAACCGCACCGGAGGAAGCGCGTTGATCATACATGAGCTGCGTGCTGCGGAAATTGTCATGGCTCAACTCATAGCGGAAAGTAAGTGTGTTGCCGGCATCGCTGACGGCTTGGAATTGAAAATTCAAGGAAGCGTCGGGAGCCGTGAAATTGTTGTCCGGGGATAGCAATTGGGGGAGATTGGGCGGTGTGACGACCGTGAACGTCCTGGTCTCGCTGACAGGGCTCCAGTTGTCGTTGTTTACGTCATAGGCGGTCACGCGCCAAGCGTACGTTTGTCCTGCAACCAAGGCATAGGCTGAAGGGATTTGCAAACCCGCGAGAGTTCCCGAAGCAAATTGGGTTTGCGCCCAGCCGGTGCCGTTTTTCGATAAATAAGTGGTGACGGTCAGGAAATTATCCTGGCTCAATTCCAGCCGGTACTGATACGTTTGGGGCAGAGCATTCGGGCTATCGCAGCGCATTTGAAAACTTGGAGTGCGGGTGGTCACCGTCTCCAACTGGGCCGGCGCCATTAAAACCGGCGTGAGCGGCAGCGGCACTACGGAAAACAGTCCTTTGGCTGAAACCCGGGACATCATGTAGGCGTCATAGACGGTCGCCTGCCAGTAATAGGTGGCGCCGGGTTCCAAGGCATCGGGATGGTCTGAAGTATTTAAGATTTGGCAAGTGGCCGTCACCCCGATGGGCAGGGAAAAATAGCCGGCGGCATCCCAACCCGGGTAGTTGGGTTGGATGATCTTGGGATTGGACAAGCTGGGGTCCTGGGAAAGCACGAGCGAAAAGGTCAACGTGTCGCCCGCCGCATCAGGCACGCCGCTGCAAATTTTCAGGCTGGGCGTCTTGCTGACGTTGCCGGTCACGGGGGCCAGGGGCGGATAAATGAACAGGGGCGTGTTGGGCGGAGGAATGGGGCTGGTGGTAAAGGTGCGGACCGACGACCAACTTGACCAGGCGTAGGTACCGCCGTAGCCGTTGCTGTTGGTCGCGCGAACACGCCAGTAATAGGTTTGGCCGGAAGCGAGATACGCTTGAAAGGTATAGGCCGCCATTTGGCCGTATTTATAATAAGGTTGACCTCCCCAGCCGGCATCGGGAACCAGTTGGTTCTCCGTGACCAAGGCGCCGGAACTAAACGTGGCGCTGGTGTCCGCCTGAATTTGAAATTGGAAAAACTGTGAGTTTTTTATGTCCGTGCCGTAAAAAAGTAAAGTGGGTTCAAGCCCGACCTGAGCGCCGTCCGAAGGCGATTGCAGCTCGGGGGCATAAGGGATGTAACCTTGGGTGAACGCGATTTGACCCGTTTGCCCGGCAGCGGCCGGTAAGGGGGAACCGCCCCCGCCGGGGCCGCCGGCTGCCGACAGCGTGCCGCCGTTGTCGTGAAAAAGACTGTTTGAACTGTAAGGATATTTGTATATTTTGATGCGCCCGCCACCGCCACCGCCGCCGCCGGCGCTCGTGAAATAATGCCAGGTGTGGGTTAGGAAGTTATAGACGCCATAGAGCCCGGAAATTTGGCCGGGTCCGCCGTCAACCGTCAAGGTGTAACCGCCGGCCAAATACGTGTTGATGCCGTTAAGGAAAATGCCGCCGCCGGAACCGCCGCCGCCGGTGGTGTGGGAAACGTATTGTGAAGCCCTGGCGTTAATCAACGCCGTCGCCGCCAGGGTTAAGGTTTCGGCGTCAATCCGAATGCTGCCTCCGCCGCCGTAAGGGTTGCCGGTACCTGCAGACCCCGGATGTTCCAAGTTGTCGGCGCCGTAAACAGCCCCACCGGTCCCGGGGTTGTTTTGGCCCAGGCCGCCTGCGCCGCCGTAACCGCTGCCGCCGGTCCCGGAATTGCTGTTGGAGCCCGCCACCCCCTGGCCGGTCGTGGCGAAACTGACGCCTTCCGCGCAAAGCGTGCCGCCGATGTAAATGAAAGGCGCCACCAGTTGGAGCGACCATTTCGTGGAGTCTGAGGTTTGGTTGGGCGGCAGGTAAATGCCGGTGCCGGGTTGAACCACAATGGAAATATTGCGATAAATCACGCCGGAGGCGACCAACGTGTCTCCCGGGGCGCCCAGGATGAGGTTGTCCCAATTGTTGGTAATGGCTGCCGGGGCGCTCCCGGGAAGGGAAAGCCAGCAGAGGCCGAGGAGCAACCAAGTTGGTTTGATGCGCATAGTCCACCCGGAGTAAGAGGCACGTTACGAGCTTAAAAAGTATTTTCAGCTATCCCTGGACGGAGTGCAATGGAATTTTTTGGAAGGTACTGCATTTTCCGGGGGGGATTTTGGCTGGAAAAAATCCTGCAAACAATCCTTGCTTTCAAATGAAATTGTGTTATATTGTCCCGAATATTTTTTAACCTTACCTGCCGTTATTAACTTGCACTATATATGAAGGAGCCGGGCTTTGAAGGCATTACTTGTGCTTGCGGACGGCCGCAGTTTTGCGGGGCGGGGCTTTGGCGCTCCGGGCGAAGTGGCGGCTGAGGTGGTTTTCAACACCGGCATGGCCGGTTATCAGGAGCTTTTAACGGATCCTTCCTATTTCGGGCAAATCGTCAACATGACCTACCCGCTCATCGGCAATTACGGCGTGAATCAGCAGGATATGGAATCTTCGAAAATCCAGGTTGCGGGTTTTATTGTCCGCGAACTCTGCCGTTGGCCTTCCAATTTCCGCTCGCAAGGTTCTTTGGAAAATTGGTTTAAAGAACAGGGTATTCTCGGCATCGAAGGCTTGGACACCCGGGCGCTGACGCGGCATATCCGGACCGCGGGCAGCATGAACGGGGTGCTCTCCACCACGGATTTGTCCGTCGAGTCTCTCAGAAAAAAAGCCCAGGCTGCGCCGAACATGGCCGGTTTGGACCTGGTCAAAAACGTCACCTGCCAAAAACCTTACGAATACCGCGATGCGAACGTGCCCGCGAAGTTCCATGTGGTGCTGGTGGATTGCGGCGTCAAAACCAACATTGAACGGGAATTGGGCCTGCGCGGTTGCCGGGTGACCGTGGTGCCGGCACTTTTGAAGGCTGAAGAAATTTTGGCTTTGAAACCCGACGGCCTGATGCTCTCC
>JAAXVQ010000516.1 GCA_013335425.1 Candidatus Firestoneibacteriota bacterium
GTAAAGGTGATGTCGTTATAGCCGTCGTGGCCGACGTTCTGAACGATCATGTCGACAACAATATTTGCGTTGCTTAAGGCGCTGAAGATCTTCGAGGCTATGCCCGGTTTGTCGGGAACCCACAAGATGGTGATTTTGGCTTCGTGCTTGGTGTAGGTCACACCGGAAACGATAACGCCTTCCATTTGCTTGACCTCCTCGGTAATCAACGTGCCCGTACCCGGTTTGGTACTGGAACGCACATGCAGGGGAATCCGGTTTTTCTTGGCGAATTCCACGGAACGGTTAAAAAGCACCTGAGCGCCCAAGCTGGCCATTTCCAACATCTCGTCGTAGGAAACAAACGCGAGCTTGGAAGCCGTGGGCACCACGCGCGGATCGGCGGTGTAAACACCGTCCACATCCTTATAAAACTCACATACCTCGGCCGACAGCGCCGTGGCCAGAGCCACGGCCGTCAAGTCCGAGCCGCCGCGCCCCAAGGTGGTGATTTCCTCTTCGGCGGTTTCACCCTGAAAACCCGCCACAATGACCACCTTGCCCAAGTGGATCGCTTTGTGAATTTTTTCTCCGCCCATTTTCACGATCCGCGCCTTGGTGTGCGCATCGTCGGTCACGATGCCGACCTGCGGTCCGGTGAAGGAAATGGCGTCGCAACCCAAGGATTTAAGGGCAATGGCCATCAGGGCAATGGATTGCTGCTCGCCGGTGGCCAGCAGCATGTCGAGTTCCCGTTCGTCCGGCGTCTCGGTAATGGCGCGCGCTTTGGCAATCAAATCGTCGGTCATGTCCCCAGGGGCCGAGACCACCACCACCACGTCATAACCGTCTGATTTTTTTTCAAAAATACGGTTGGCCACTTGTTTCATAGCCGCCGGGGTCGCGACCGTTGCACCCCCGAATTTCATAACCACCAATTTCACCTGAACTTAATCCTCCTTGGTCAATGCGGAAGAATCCGCGGGTGTTTCCGGAACCGACGGCCAAACGCCGCGAATCAGATAATCCATAAGCCGCCAACCTTCTTCCAAGTGCCGCCCGGTTTGCCGCGCGTGCTCCTCGTCGTAGGCGGCGGCACCGTTGGTCTCCCCGCCGGGCTGATAAAGCACAAAAGGCACGGGTTCATCCACGTGCGTGCGGAACTCCACCGGGGTGGGATGGTCGGGAAGGACCAATACCCTAAAATCGGCCCGGCCTTCCAAACCTTTAAGAATCGTGCCTAACACTTTGTCGTCAAAATCCTCGATCGCCTGAATCTTCCCGGCTATATCGCCGTTGTGCCCGGTCTCGTCCGGCGCCTCGACATGCACAAAAACAAAATCATGTTTTTTCAAAACCTTCAAAGCCGCTTCGGCTTTGCCCACGTAGTTGGTGTCCAGATAGCCCGTCACCCCGGGCACCGCAATAACGTTTAGGCCCGCATAAGTTCCCAGACCCTGGATCAAATCCACGGCGGACATGACCCCGCCGGTGATCTGATTGTTGAAAACATATTCCCCTTCAGAGTTGGGCTCCATGAAGCCCGCCACCCGACCGTACTGGCCGGAGCCGCCGGTCTGTTTCTTGTGGGTGTA
>JAAXVQ010000517.1 GCA_013335425.1 Candidatus Firestoneibacteriota bacterium
CGCCAACGGCCCGCTGCGGGAAGCCCTCACCCAAGCCGCGCAACGCGAGGGCTTGGCGTGCTTTATCCCCCCGCGCGAGTGGTGCACGGACAACGCGGCCATGATCGCGGCCGTGGGGGCGCAGCATCTGGCCGCCGGCGAGCGCGACGGCTGGGACCTGCCCGCCGTGCCGTATTTGGAATTATAAACGGAATAGTTTATTCGATTTATTCGACGGCAGTTGAAAGGATTTATGCACATCGGTTCTCTGCAATTGGAAGGCTTGGTGGTTTTGGCGCCGTTGGCGGGCATCGGCAATCTGCCGTTTCGGCTTTTGTGCCGGAAGGCGGGCGCGGCCATGGTGTTTTCCGAGATGATGAGCTGTCACGGGCTCTTGCGCAAGCAGCCCAACACCTGGAAAATGCTGGCCATGGACGCGGCGGAGAAGCCCTTGGGTGTGCAGCTCTTCGGAGCCGTGCCGGAGGCCATGGCCGCGGCCAGCGTGATCGTAGCGGCTGCCGGTGCCGACGCGGTGGATTTGAATTTCGGCTGCCCGGCACCCAAGGTGGTGCGCCATCGCGGCGGGTCCGCGCTTTTAAAAGAACCGGAACTGCTCCAAGCCATTGTGGCCGCCTGCGTGCAGGCCTGCCCCAAACCCGTGACCGTCAAGATCCGCGCGGGTTGGGACGATGAGCACATCAACGCGGTTGAGATCGCCCGCCGGGCTTTGACCGTACATGGGCGGACGCGGGCGCAGAAGTTCGGCGGAAAAGCCGAGTGGAAGCATATCGCCGACGTAGTGCGGGCCGTGCGCATTCCGGTGATGGGCAACGGCGACGTGACCAGCGGGCCCGACGCCAAGCGCATGCTCGACGAAACCGGCTGCGCGGCGGTGATGGTGGGGCGCGCGGCCATGGGGCGCCCTTGGGTGTTCACGCAGATCAATCATTACCTGAAAACCGGGGAAGAGCTCCCCGAGCCTTCGGTGCCGGAGCGGGTGCGTTGGGCGCGGGAGCACCATGCGGGGTTGAAGGCCTTGAAGGGCGAGCGCACGGCGCGTCTGGAAATGCGCAAGCACACGGCTTGGTACTGGCGGGGCGTGCCCGGCGCGGCCGAGGTGCGGCGGCGGGTGAACACCTGCGAGACCGAGGCGGAATATCTCGCGCTCTTGGATGAGTTGGAACAGGCGCCGCCGCAGGAAAGTTAAAAGCAATACTCTCAAGCAGCATCTTAAACCGCGGGTGAGTTTTTGTTTTTTCAAAAAAAGGGAAAACATGCCCGCCCAGCACCGCTCGTGGTTGCGCAACTCCCGAGGTTCGGAGGCCACGGTTTGCCTATCTAGGGAGGACGCGAGAGAACGCCTGTTCGGAGGGTTTGATCGAGCGGAGTGCGAGTTCCGTATGGCGCTAGGGCTGTTTTCCCCTTTTTTTGAAAAAACAAAAACCCACCCGCGGTTTAAATTTCCAACGTCCCGGACGCTTTCTTGACAAGGGGTGGGGGATTTGTTAGGCTTTCCCTGGTTGGGCAAAGGGACGCGATTTTATGGAGGTCGGTTTGAATCTTTGGCGCCTGGGCTTGATCGGATTGCTGGCAG
>JAAXVQ010000199.1 GCA_013335425.1 Candidatus Firestoneibacteriota bacterium
CTAAAGAAGAATTAAACATGAAATGGTAAAAATGGATAGTATGAAAGTATTGATAATTGAAGATGAACCATTTGCACAGCAGGAACTAAAAAGGTTGCTGGGTAAACTTAGTATCGAAATCGAGATTCTCGACATGATTGACACGGTGGAGGATTCGGTTGACTGGCTGAAGTCAAATCCGGCTCCCGACCTGATTTTCCTTGATATTCAGCTTTCAGATGGATTGAGTTTTGAAATTTTTAAACAGGTGAAAATTGAAGCTCCTGTGATTTTCACCACGGCTTATGAGCGATATGCCATACAAGGATTCGAACTTGACGTGGTCGATTATATGCTCAAGCCGATCTCCTTCGAACGGTTCATCAAAGGGGTCAACAAGGTGGTGGAACGGATGCAGCTCGACGGGGCGGCCGCCAAACAGGAAGGCGAAAAGCCCCGGCCGGCGGACGCTTCCCGGTATGGAACTCCAAGATTTCCCCGCCGCCATGCTGCGCCAAAAGCTCCGCCAAAGTCCCCTCGGCCAGGAAACGCCCGTGATCCATGATGACGATCCGGTCGCACAGGGCCTCGGCTTCTTCCATATAATGGGTGGTTAAAACCAGCGTGGTGCCCTTGGGTTTCAAATCCCGGAGAATGTCCCAAACTTCCTGGCGGGAATTGGGGTCCAGGCCCATGGTCGGCTCGTCGAGCAACAGCACTTCCGGCTCGCTGATGATGGCCACGCCCAGCGCCAGACGCTGGCGCTGTCCGCCGGAAAGGTTGACCACGAAACTGTTTTGCTTTTCTTCCAGTCGGGTGCGCTCCAACACGCTCTGCGTGGCAGCGCGGCCTTGCCCGTAAAAACTCCCGAAAAGGTCCAAGATCTCCCGCGTGGTCAGCTTGTCCACAAACCGGGTTTCCTGTAAAGCCAGCCCGATGCGCCGGCGCAGCCAGGGCGCATGGTCTTTCCAATTTTTACCCAAAACGGAAATAGCGCCCGTATCCGGCGATTGAATGCCTTCGATCATCTCCACCAGCGTGGTCTTGCCCGCGCCGTTGGGACCCAACAGACCCAAATATTGACCGGCCGGCACTTGCAAAGAAACGCCGTCAACCGCCACCACGTCTTTGAAACGCTTGCCGACTTTTTCCACCCCAATGGCCGTTGCCCGAGGCGGTGCTGCGTTTGTAAATGTATTCATAACATCTAAACCTTTCTACCCGCAGACGGACAAGCGGCGCTTAATAAGTGAAGAATTTTATTTGGTTTATTCCGGAAAAATTTTTAAGGTAATCTTGATTTGATCCTGCCAGGGCCACAGCAAAGCCACGATCCCGCGGTCCTCGAATTTCTTATTGAAAAGAATTTGATCCTTTTTAACACCGCCGCGGGGATTGGCCAAAGCTTCGTGCACGGCTTCCGGTTTGCGCCCCGCGGGTTTCACGGCCGGACCCAGCAAGTTTTCCAAAATCCCCTGCCATTGAGCCCAATCTTGCGAAAAAATGACCACTTCGGCGTATTCATCGTTGACCTGGCGGCACTCGGACAATTTTAGTTCCCGGCATTGTGCGAGGATTTCTCTGGGGGTCATGGGATTCCTTTCGGTTTAACCTGCGATGATTCCATCAGCCGGGCCGGGGTTTTCACCAAGGCGAAAAGATGATACCATGTCGGCGCTCCGAACAACAACGGGAATTCGCAAGTCATCATTTCCCGGTCCCGAAGGGGCAGTTGAACCGACTCGGGGTCTAATCCTTAAGACGTTTTCAAGGCAGTGAATTAAGAGGATACACATCATGTTGAAGACTTCGATTTGGATGTTGTTGGCTTTTGCCTCAGCGCTTATGCCTGCGCTCGCGTGGGCGGCGCCTCGTTTGGAAAAAGCGATTTTCGCGGGCGGGTGTTTTTGGTGCATGCAACCGCCCTTTGAAAAAATCGCAGGCGTGACCGAAGTGTTGTCCGGATACATCGGCGGAACCGGTGCCAATCCCACCTATGAAAACTATGCTGCCTATGGATATGTGGAAGCCGTGGCCGTGACGTTCGATCCGAAAAAAGTAACCTACGAGCAATTGCTGGAAGTTTTTTGGCAACAGATAGACCCCACCGATGCCGGCGGGCAGTTTGTGGACAAAGGGCCCCAATACCGTTCAGCCATTTTTTACCTGACCAGCGGACAAAAACAGGCCGCCGAAACCTCCAAAGCGGCCCTGGCCAAATCCGGACGTTTTAACCGGCCGCTGGTTACTGAAGTGTTGCCTGCGACGGTTTTTTACCCGGCCGAAGCCTATCACCAGGATTACCACAAGAAGAATCCCGTGAGCTATAACAATTATCGCAGTCATGCGGGGCGTGATCAATTTTTACAAAAAATCTGGGAACGCGACAAAAAGCCGACTGCCTCAGCTCCCTTAAGTTGTCCCCTGCCCGGGCAGAAACTCTCTCCCAGGCAATTTGCAGTGACTCAAAAAAACGGGACGGAGCCCGCGTTCAACAACGAATATTGGAATAACCACCGCGAAGGCATTTATGTGGACATTGTCTCGGGTGAGGTGCTTTTTAGTTCCAACGACAAATACGATTCAGGTACAGGCTGGCCGTCCTTTTCCCGGCCCTTGGAATCTGAAAACCTGGTGGAGGTGCCCGACCACAGCTTGACTTCCCCGCGTACGGAAGTGCGCAGCAAAACCGGCAACTCCCATTTGGGGCACGTGTTTCCCGACGGCCCCCGCCCCACAGGTTTGCGCTATTGCATGAATTCCGCGGCTCTGCGGTTCATCCCCAAGGACGATTTGGAGAAAGCCGG
This sequence comes from Candidatus Firestoneibacteriota bacterium, assembly GCA_013335425.1. GTDB lineage: Bacteria > Oederibacteriota > JAAXVQ01 > JAAXVQ01 > JAAXVQ01 > JAAXVQ01. Next base: position 2,787 of record JAAXVQ010000199.1, read on the forward strand.
CTATGGGAAGTACCGAAAGGACTTTAAATAATGAGCAGGGTGCTGAAAAGTCTATTGCCTGTCTGTAAAGGAAAAAGCTCTTGGGGTCCGGGTGAGCAAGCGTTGAGGAAATCCTTATCAGCAAAAGGATTTCCGATTCGAGCGAGCCTCTCCGAGGCGAGCGGCTTGCACACCCGGACCTCAAGAGCTGATCCACTTGGGTTTTTCACATCACCCTGCTAGTTCTCATTGCGAAAAGGCCTGGGATATGAGTAAATTTTCATCGAGTTACGGTCAGTCCATTCCAGCATAGGAGGTAAGTGGTTATGCGCTTCATTAAAACTGCAGGTTTGCCTTTTTTAATTCTGGGATTGTTTTTGGTGGCGGTCACGTCCGGTTGCGTCAGCGCGCCCAAACCGTCGACGGCTACGGATCAGCAGTTGCAGCCGTCCGGGCAGCTCGTCGATGGCGTGCGGGTTATAAAGATGGAAGCCAAGAAATATGAATTCGTGCCCAATCCCATGATTGTGCGCCAGGGTGAGAAAGTCCGTTTGGAAGTCACCAGTTTGGACGTGGACCACGGAATTTCCATTCCGGCGTATAAGATCAGCCGCAAGCTCTCACCGGGCAAACTCGAAGTCATCGAGTTCACGGCCGAGCAAAGCGGTTCTTTCCCCACCCATTGCTCGGTGTTCTGCGGCATGGGGCACATGGGCATGAGCGGGGAATTGGTGGTCCTGCCCTCCGGCCGTTAATCGGTAGCTACGAAAGTCTGGGGGCTAATCCCCCAGGCTGATATCGTTCCCGCGCGCGGTGGTGAGCAGGTGGTGCTGAGGACTTATGTAATTATAGGTCCCCACCGCCTGCTCCAGGGAAATGTCCACAATGTCCGGATGCCGGTAAGCCACCATTTGCCCGAACTTCCCGTCGCGGATGAGTTCCACGGCTTTGACGCCGAACTGAGTGGCGAGAATCCGGTCAAAGGCAATGGGCGTGCCGCCGCGCTGTAAGTGGCCCAGCACCGTGACGCGGATATCGGCGTCCAAACGCGCTTTGATTTCCTCCTGCAACCGGTACCCTACCCCGCCCAAACGCAGGTTTTGATAACCCACCTCGTCGCTCTTTTGCGCCACCACGCCGCCGTCCTTGGGCTTGGCGCCTTCGGCGACCACAATGATGGCAAATCCCTTATGGTGATGAATGCGGGTGCGTAATTTTTCCACCACTTTATTGATATCATAGGGAATCTCCGGGATCAGGGCAATGTCCGCCCCGCCGGCCACGGCCGCGCTTAAGCCGATCCACCCAGCGTCGCGCCCCATGACTTCCAAAATCATCACCCGGTTGTGGCTGGCCGCGGTAGTCACCAATTTATCCACGGCTTCCGTAGCGATTTCCACGGCGGTTTGGAACCCAAAGGTAAAATCCGTGCAGGCCAAATCGTTGTCGATAGTTTTGGGGATGCCGATGATGTTTAGACCTTTTTTATACAAGTCCAAGGCGATTTTCTGGGAACCGTCGCCGCCGATGCTCACCACCGCGTCTATGTCGAGACAGCGCAATTGCCGGATCAGCTCGTCGGTGCGGTCCACCGTGGTCCAGGTGCCGTCGGCGTTCTTGATGGGCCAAGCCGAGGGCATGCCTTTGTTGGTGGTGCCGATGATAGTACCCCCGCGCACGTGGATGCCCGAGACCGCCGCCCGGTCCAACTCCACGATCTCCCGCGGCTCCTGCAAGATCCCGTGGTAAGCGTTAATGGAACCCAAAACCCGCCAGTCCTGCTCTTGCGCCGCGCGTTTCACCACCGAACGGATGACCGCGTTTAAACCCGGGCAATCCCCGCCGCCGGTAACCACCAAGACATTTTTTCCCATAGTTCCCCCATGAATTTCCATTGGCATTTGCGCTCGTTCCCTGGAAGTATCGAAATTCCCGCGCATTTACTTGATGATCGAAACCGTTTTAAATAGTCCTAGTTGTGAAAATACTCGCTTTTAATTCCCCTCCCCAGGACTTGGTGGG
>JAAXVQ010000518.1 GCA_013335425.1 Candidatus Firestoneibacteriota bacterium
GCGGCCGGGCGCCTGCTGCACGAACGCGTGGCCGCGAAAGTTTCCGTGGCCATGGTGCGCGCCGAAGCCAATCGGTTGAACGCCTACTTGGACAAGACCCAGGGTTCGGGGCTCAACATCATCGGGCTCGACGACGAGGACGGCAGTCTACAGATGCTCGCAGCCCTGCGCCGCGGGGAAGCCGTGGCCATGCATGGGGACCGGTTTCTGCCCGGCGCCCGTACGCAGCGGGTGGATTTCCTGGGAAGCCCGGCCGCGTTTCCTGAAGGGCCGTTTCAATTGGCGGCTCTCGCCGGTTGTCCCATTGTCACCTGCTTTGCGCTGCGCGCCGGGGCGCGACGCTATGCGTTTCAGGCGTTTCCCGCCCAGACCTTGGCCGGCGCCCGGGAGCATCGGGAACGGGCCGTGACTCAGGCTTTGCAGCTTTACGCGGCGCGCGTGACGGAAACGGTCCGCGCGCATCCTTATCAATGGTTTAATTTTTATGATTTTTGGGCCTAAGGCCTACTGATCTTGACTTTTAAATAAGTCATGTTAAAGTCGTAGGGAACGACCGTAACCGTTCCCTTGGGGTAAAGGTGCCCCTGGGGAAAAATTTGGGAGATGAGTATGTCCTCGCAAGGTTGCAATCCCAGTTGGATGCCCGAGTTCAGCGAAGCGGAAATTGCCGCTTGCGCGGCCAAACCCGGGGCCCTGCTGACCATGGAATTGGAATTGACCCGCGCCTGCAATTTGGTGTGCAAATATTGCTACGCATCCTCGGGGCAGCCGCTCAACGGCGAACTGGACTATGCCGAACTCACCGACGCGGTGCGTCAAGCCAAGGACCTCGGGGCGCGCCGCATCATCATTTTGGGCGGCGGCGAGCCGCTGCTCTACCCGCAACTGCGCGGGCTGATCATGCACATACACAACCTGGGGCTCAAGGTGGACATTTTCACCAACGGCACGATTTTAAACCGGGACTGGGCCGAGTTCTTCTACCTGCAGCATGTTTCCGTCAACGTCAAGTTCAACAGCGCCAAGCCCGAGGTGCAGGATTACCTCGCCGGGCGCAAAGGCACGCATACGGCCATTGCCCAGGCCCTCGACAGCCTGCACCAGGCCGGGTATCCGGACGCGGAACACCGCCTGGGCATTGAAACCGTGATCTGCAAGCAGAACCAGGACGAGCTGCCGGACATCTGGCGCTGGGCCCGCGAGCACCGCTATGTGCCTTATGTGGAAATGCTCACACCCCAAGGGCGCCTGCAGGATCACCAGGAACTGGCCATTGCCCCCGAAGCGGCTCGGGAGGTGTTTGAAAAAATTCGGCTGCTGGATGAAAAAGAATTTGGGCATGTTTGGACCAGCATGCCGCCCTTGGTCGGGGAAAATTGCCGGCGGCACACCTACAGTTGCCTGGTGGACTCGCTGGGCAATGTCAGTCCCTGCCCGGGTGTGGACATCAAGGCCGGCAATATCCGCGAGCGCACGCTCAAGGAGATTCTCACCACCGGCGAAGCCTTTGTGAAATTGCGCGGCATTCGCGAAAATATTGAGGGCGAATGCCGGACCTGTGAGCACC
>JAAXVQ010000200.1 GCA_013335425.1 Candidatus Firestoneibacteriota bacterium
ACAAGAACAAACGTTGAAGCGTCCATGGCGCTTGACTACCTATCACGAATATTTGGAGTATTTAACGCAAGCTCCCAGTCGTGTGCAGCAAGGTGCGGCGGCACTGAGTCTAATCGCCCAAAATTCAATTTTCTTGAAGCATTTTACGCAATTATCCCGCGGGGAAAGAGACCGGATCGGCATGCATTTAAAACATGTCGCTGTTGCCTCGCGAACAGAAAAAATTCAATTCCTCGAAAAATTATTTCCTCAACCTGAAGACGCGCCGCCCTCGGGTGGGTTCACTCCCGCGGAAGCCGGACGCGATGATTTTTTTTCCGGGTTGGAAGATTTGTTGGCGCTTAACAATGATCCTGAATATCTCTGTAGCAGTCTCAAGCAATTGAGGGCCGCTTATGGAGAGAAGTTTTGGGACTATTGGCCTATGTTGGTGGATTTGGGTAAAAAAGCGGGGTCGCACTCCGGGAATTTTTATGCCAACAGCTTGGTTCCGTTGTGCGCTTACATTCATACGCGTGATGATCTGTCTCGAATGGGCGAGGCTTTGGCCGCGCGCTATAATACCTTGCCTGAAGACAAAAAGAATAACGAATGGTTTCTATCCCAGATCAATCAGAATGTCCCTTCCGGGATTCATGGGCAAAATGTCCCGAATCTCATTTCCTTAAATCCGGCACGTCGTAAATTGCTGATTAAAGCTTTGCATCCCCTGGCGCCGGGAAACACGGCGGAAAAATTATTGGGATTGTTGCCGTTTTTAGGACTGGGCAAAGAGGGCCAAACTCTGGCTGGGAACCCGGAATTGGTGGATCAATTGTTTTCCACCAATCAGTTGGATTTAAGTTGGGATCATCTGGAACATATCTTGGTGATGGGTGCTTTATTTCCCAAAGCCGCATATCGTCTTTTACCTCACCTCATCATTACCATGCACATGTTTCGTGAAGGTGTTACTGAAGCGGTTGTTTCTAAGGAGAATATTAAAACCTTGGGGCCCAGGATCCGCCAAGAGGTGATCGATGCTTTGGAGGCCGAACCCGACCTTTTGCTCCAGCGGCAGATGGTGAAAGTCCTGGCGCTCGGCGATGATGATCAAATTTATGCCATGCGGCAACAGGCTATTCTGCTGGTTGAGGCTTTCTATGGGCGGGATTCTTTCGAAGGTTTGGTGGGAAACATCAGGCGCGATATTCATACGCGTCCCACCCCCAGGGATTTGAAGGCGGCTCGGGCTTACTTGGAATTTGCGAAAAACGGAAACTCGGAAACACTATCGAATTTGGGCTTTCAATTGACCGACCAGGACGCGATGCCCGCCGATGCCGAAAAAAAAGCGGAGGTTATCAAGGCGGCTGAAAAATTGGTGGTCATGCTGGAAGATATTTATGGCGAGGGCAGTCTTGCGGCCTTGACCGAACATTATCTCCGTTGGCGGGAAACCCCCGGCGGCCACCCTGATTTGGAAGCTGAGATTTCCCGCGTATTGGTCTTGCCGAACGAAACAACCGTGGGTGACCTGAATCGCTTGGCCGCAGTACGGGTGAAATTAAGCCGGCTCAGTCGTTCCCTGCAGGGCGAAGCGCGGTTGCGGACTCTGGTGTTGGACAACCATTTGGAACAATTGTTTTACGCCGGGTTTAATTCGCTTCGGGACAATCTGGATTTTTCCAAACCCTCGTCCGTGCTTGATTTGATTTCCACGCTGCTGGTGAACACGCAGGCAAACGGGTACGATGATGCCGAAATTCAAACCCTGCTCGGTGAGCTCAAGGCATTAAGTCTTCAAAAGTCGACCACCCGGGAATACTGGCTTAAAATCTATTCGCTCTTTAAACGCAGTGAAAGACTTTTGGCCGCCGCTTCCCAGCATGGGATTGAGACATATCAGGACCTGGCGGATCATTTGGGAACCAATGCCAACGAGAAAGAAAAAGCCTGGCTTGATAAATTTTCGGCAAATTTATTTAGAAGCGACACGATCTATTTGCTTTCGCAAAGCCTGAGTGAAGCCAAAAAGGCGGCTGCTGCGCATGCTCAAATCAGCGGTTGGGATATTATGGTCCCTGGAGAAGCTGAAGGCGTGCTTCGCTTTATTGAAAAACCGGAAGAATTGAAAAATGTACTTGAAAACGAAATTATTGTGATCCGCCGCCTGCCTCCCGATGTGAATCTGGCTGAAGTGCGAGGCATTGTTGTGCTGGAAGAGGACGGGTTACTTTCTCATCCGGCCATCCAGGCGCGAAAATTAAGGATCCCCTTGGTGGTCTGCCCGGACTGGGCGATCCTGGAAAAATATAAGAATGGGGAATGGATTCAACTCACGGCACGGGGAGAAGACGATGTGGTGCTGGAAAAAATCGATGGGCCCAAACGTTCTCAAGGGCCTCCGGTCAAGGCGGCTGCGCCCATTTCGTTGCCTCCGGCGGATACCAGCCGCCGGGAAAGCGTAGTGCTGCCCGAGCGGTACACGCAAGGGACGGTCGGTAATAAAGCTTTCCGTCTAGGCAGGCTGAATGCGATTTTGGAAAAAATCAAGGCCGGCGTTTTCAAACCTCGGCATTTCACAATAAATTTCTCCCTTTACCAAAAAGTTTTGGCAAACCATGAAAATGAGGCGATTAAAGCACGCTTGGAAGAAATGATCCTCCAAGCTTCGGCGGCATCCAAGGCGGAGAATTTGCCTGCCATTTTAAAAGAAATCCGCGACCTGTTGGCAGGTCTTAAGATCCCTGAGGATGAATTGAATTTGATCCGTCAGACCATAAATAAAAGTTTTGGTAAGCATGCTCGGGTCTTCCTGCGCTCGAGCACCAATGCCGAAGATTTGCCGGGCTTTCCGGCTGCCGGGCAATACGATTCTTTTGGAAACATTGAACCGACCAATGCGGAACTGGCCAAAAATATTAAAAAAGTATGGGCCTCGACCTGGAACGACCGGGCTTTTCACGACCGGAAAACCCATCGCATCCGGCATACGGACGTGGTCATGGCGGTGTTGGTTCAGGAAACCGTACCCGCGGATTATGCATTTGTGGTGCACACGGAAAATCCGTCCAATCCCGACGAGGTGTTGGTGGAAGTGGTTCAGGGCCTGGGCGAGTCGCTGGTGAGCGGTGCACCCGAGTTTGCCGGGTCGCCTTACCGGTTCGCTTACCATAAAAAGACCGGCGAGGTGCGGATCGTCCGTTTTGCCAATAAGAGCCAAAAAATCATCATTGAAAACGGCGTCATGAAGACCGTGCGGGCTTCCTATGCCGACGATCCGCTTACTACCGACCAAGGTTTGCGCTTTATTAGAACCATGGCCGAAACCTCATTGAAGATCGAGCGGGGTTTTGGATCGCCCCAGGATATCGAAGGGGCCGTAAAGTTGGAGGGTTCGACCTGGCGCCCCGCTTATCTGCAATCCCGCGACCAAATTGAAGTTATCAAGCCGGGCGGGCCTCCGGTATCGACGGCTGGAAAGTATACGACAAAAAAGAATGGACCCAAGGTCTTTGACCGTCGCCGGATGGGGGGGGACAAAGTCAGGCTCTTTTCGATCGAGGCCATAAAGGGTTTCCTCTTAAGTTTTGCCGGCCGTTTTTCACGCGAACAAAACACCGTGATTCGTGAAGTCACTACCGAAATCGTCGATTGGTGGTCTACGGAGGCTACCCCTGAGGCCCGCGAGGGCTTGGTGAACCGGTATATCGGGAAAATTCAGCCTCTGACCTTGAGCAATGTATTTAAAAACATTCTTGCAGGCAGGCTTTCTGTCCGCAACATAATGGCTTTTTCAGCGCCGCTCATGTTGGGGGCGGGGGGGCTGACTTGGTTGCTGTTAATTTCGTTTTCCCAATTCTTCGGTTTCCTGGGACTCGCCGTCTTGACTTTTTCACCTTTTGCCTATTATCGGGGCTATTTCAGGGCCTGCCAGTTGCCGGACTTGATTTTAATACCGCCCGCCCAACCCGAAATCAGCATGCGAGGCGCTGTGGCCCATGAGCTCATTCATCTGTTCGCTTCGGAAGAATTAGGCCTGCCTGACCTGCCCTATGCGACGGCGATGGGCGAAGTCATCGACAACGCCGCTTTGGAACTTTCCCAAGGCGAATATTGCGGCGGTGATTTTTCGGCGTATGCTTATGGGCGCGGGTTGGCCGAAGATGATATTACCGAGCAGGAGCGCCTGCGGCTCGCCGCGGATTTCGTTCGGGGGAAATTTAAAAATTTACAAGCCGACAACAGCCGGTTGCCCCAGGCCTGGCCCGCGGCGCCGATCAGGCGTTTTTCATTTTGGGAAGGGCCCATGGAGCCGAAATGGACCTATTCTTTGGGGGCTGTTTTGGGGGGCATTGCGCAGGGGCACGGAAAAAAAACCGGTGACATGAAAGCTGCCTGGCGTTATTTGCGGGACATGATGAAAGCCGAGCAAGCGGACACTATCACCAGAAAAAATCCTCCCCAGGAGGTCTTTTATTCCCTGTCGCCTGAATTTATGGCGGAGGAAAATCGGGAAAATCCCTCCCGAGCCTTAAGCGGGACCGAGGAGAAAACACGCAAACGGCTCGTGCCGGTTAAAATCGCGTCCGGACACCTTCAATTGGAGGTGCTTAGTCACCTTTCAAGTCATCCCGGCGCGCGTCCGCCTTTGATTTTAATTCACGGCATCTGCCACGGGGCATGGTGTTGGGAGAATTACTTGGACTTTTTTTCCAAGCAAGGATTCGATGTCTATGCCTTGAGTTTGCGCGGACATGGAGCGAGCGCAGGTGGTGACCGGATTA
>JAAXVQ010000519.1 GCA_013335425.1 Candidatus Firestoneibacteriota bacterium
TACCGATGCGTCCCCGTTCGGGCAGGGCCTTGGTGCAGCGCCACAGGTAATCATGGTCGAGTTCCGCCTGCGAGGGCGCCTTGAAGCTGACCACCTGGCAGCCTTGCGGGTTGATGCCCGACATGATTACCTGTGGCGCTGCACCAAGGCCCTGCCCGAACGGGGACGCATCGGTATTTTCAACCGTTCCTACTATGAAGAAGTTCTGGCCGTGCGCGTGCACCCCGAGATACTGGACCATCAGAAACTTCCGAAAGCGTTGAAGCATAAAGATCTCTGGAAAGAGCGTTTTACGGACATCAATGCCTATGAGCGTTACTTGATGAACAACGGCACGGTGGTTTTGAAGTTTTTTTTAAACCTCTCCCGGGAAGAACAGAAAAAAAGGTTCTTGGAAAGAATCAACAAGCCTGAGAAGAACTGGAAGTTTTTGCCCGAGGATTTAAAGGATCGGGGCTATTGGCGCGCCTATCAACAAGCTTACGAAGACATGTTTCAACACACCTCCACCCAGCAGGCGCCTTGGTACATCATCCCGGCCGACAAGAAGTGGTTTACGCGCATGACCGTGGCCGACATTATTGTCCGGACTTTAAAAGGGCTGGACTTACACCATCCGGCCGTGGGTGCCGGGCATTTGTTGGATCTGAAAAAGGCCAAGGCCGCCTTGGAAGCGGAAAAATAAACGCCCTTAATCTCTCGCCGGGTAGGAATGGGAAGCGGAACGTGTCGCCACCAGATTCACACCCAAACCCGCGAAGTCAGCCTGGATCACGTCACCGATTTTCACCGGGGTGGTCATGCAAATTTGGCGCAACAGAGGCATGACTTCCAGAACCTTGGCTTTGGGAATCGGACCCGAGGTCTTCACCGGAAGCATTTTTAAGTCCAGCCCCAGGGTAGCCACCGAAGCGGTCAGCACCCGCAGGGGGTTTTCCACTTCCTGCGCGGCATATTTGGAGCCCAGGTTGCAGCGGTTGCCGGTAACGTTCAGTACGCGGGTGCCGTCGGTTTCCGCGGTCAGGCGGCAACCTTTGGGGCATTCGATACAGGTGAGGGTCCGGGTCATGACTCACTCCGCAGGTAGGCGGCGGCTTGCTTGCCCGCCAGCAGGCTGTCCTGGGTGACACCGTCGGCCAGGTCGTAAATTTTAAAGGCATTGCCGCAGACAAACAACCCGGGCAGGGAGGTGTGGTTGAGCTCCGTAGCCCGCGGCGTGTTGGTGACCGGATCGATTTTGGCGCCGGCCATTTCAATCAGTTCGTTTTCCGGGATCAACCCCACGGAAACCAAGAGCGTATCGCAGGACAATTCGAAACGGCTGCCCGGAATTTCTTCCAGGGATTCGTCGACGGCCGCGACTTCGACTTTTTCCACCCGGTTTTTTCCCTGGATCTTGGCGATCTTGTGCCGCAGGTAGAGGGGGATGCCGAAATCCTCCAGGCACTGGACCACGTTGCGCATCAATCCACGGCTTTGTTTTTGAATTTCAACTACGGCTTTTACTTTAGCTCCTTCCAAAGTCAGGCGCCGGGCCATGATCAGGCCGATGTCGCCGGACCC
>JAAXVQ010000201.1 GCA_013335425.1 Candidatus Firestoneibacteriota bacterium
ACCATTTTGCGCGCCTGCGCCTCCCCGAAGATCACCCCTGGCGCCAATGCCTGAATCTGAAAAACCCCTTAAATGAAGAAACCTCACTTATGCGCCCGTCGCTGCTCCCGGGGCTGGTGGAAACCGTGGCCTACAACCAGCGCCGCGGTCAAGAACGGGTTTGCATTTTTGAATCCGGCGCGGTCTATCTGCCCCGACCGACTGAACCGCTCCCTTTAGAACCGGCTCATTTTGGGCTGGCGATGACGGGAACACGCTACCCCCAGGACTGGCGTTGGGGCAAGCAGCTTCCTGAAATGGATTTTTATGATGTCAAAGGGGTGCTGGAAGCCTGGTTGGAGCGCCTACCCTTGAAACCCTCCCAACCCGGCGGCCCGGGTTTTAAATTTGAAACGCAGGAACATCCTTTTCTTCATCCGACCGCGTCCTTTTCCCTGCGGGGACCCGACGGTCGGGGAATCGGCTGGGCCGGAGCCTTGCACCCCGAAACTCAAGCCGCCTACAAACTGAAAACCGCGCTCTGGGTGGCGGAAATCGACTTGGACGTCCTGTTTGCATATTTCGGACCGCGACACGGGATCAAGAATTTTTCGCGTTTCCCCTCGCTGGTGCGGGATCTGGCCCTGGGTGTTCCGGAATCCACTTCCGCCGGCGAGGTCATGGACCTGATCCGCGCCATTGGCGGGCCGTTGCTGGTCAAGGTGTCCCCGTTTGACGTTTACCGGGGTGAAGCCTTGGCGGCGCAGACCAAGAGTTTGGCTTTTTCCCTCACCTTTCAAGCCCAAGACCGCACCTTGCAGGACGAGGAGATCAAACTCCTGCACGCGCAAATATTGGAACAACTGCAATCAAAATTCGGCGCCAAACAACGGTAAGCGGGGGAAAAACGGGCATGTCGACCCAGGAATGGACACAACTGGTTCAGCAGGTTGACCGGCTCATCCAGGAGCTCGCGGTCAGCCGCGCCGAGGCGCGGCGTTGGCGCACGCGGGCCACGGAATTGGAAAGCCTGCATTTACGGGATGAACGAGGCCCTCGTCTCGAGGAACAGGCACGGGAACGCGAATTGGAACGGTTGCGCAAGGAAAAGGCCAAAACCATCAGTGTCATAGAAAAATTGGTGGGCGACTTGGAACAAATCCAGGCGCGGGTGCTGGAAACCGAGGAGGCCAGTTGATGGAAGAACGTCCGGCCGTGCGCGTGGCAATTTTCGGTAACGAGTACACCATCCGCGGCGAAGCCAACGCGGATTATATTCGGGAATTGGCCCGCTATGTGGACGGCAAAATGCAGGAAATAGCCCGAAACGCCAATCTTTCCATTCCCCTGAAAGTCAGCATCTTGGCGGCCATCAACTTGGCCGATGAGGTTTATCGTTTGCGGGTGACGCATCCGGAAAAAACCGATTTGTTTTCTGCAGAAAACGCCGTCGAACCTTCACAGATCGAAACCCCGGCGCCGCCGGATCTCGATCCGATGGCGATCCTGGCGCTGACGAAACATATAGAAGACGCTTTGAATCAAGACCCGGTCTGAACGCTGCTTTAGTCGCCGTACTGCTCAGGCCGACCATTGCATGGCCGCAAACGCTTCGCCCGGAACCTCCACCATAACCGGCCCCTGTTGCGGACAGCGCTCCAATTCCCGATCCCCTTTTTTCACAAACGCCCAAAACTCCATTTTTTCTCCCGGCTGGGCCTGCAGATCAGCGAAAGGAATCGCCAATTCCAATATGCTGTCCAACGCCCCCTTTAGCCCGTGCTGCCGTACCAGGGTCCAACGCTCCTGGGTGTCGGGTTCATAGAAATCGACCACCGGCTGCGGCAAAAGCGCGCGGACGCGTATCAAGCGGGGCTGCGGTTGTAGGATGCGCACATTGAGTTCGTGGGTTTCATGTTGATGCGTTTCCAGCCAGGACGTACTGAAATCTATCCGTAAATAAAAGGTTTTCAAGTCAAAACCAAAATAAACGGCTTGAAAGATCGACTCAGCCTGATGCATGGCGCCGCCGCCGCCGCTCAAGTCAATATATCCTGCGGGCAGCCATTCAAAATAATCCGTAACTTTCCCGTCAAGCTCCGGTTGGATCAGCCCGGTGGGAAGAATGGTCTGTCCATGCAGTTGCACCCTGCGGATGGGCATCAGCAAAAAATCCGGTATGGGGTTGCCCTGCGCACGGTAGACGGCCGCCAATTGATCGCGATAGAGTTGATCGAACTCCATGTCCAAATTGGAGGAATGGTCGTCTCCGTACCACCAGTTCCAATCGCTGCCCTCGGCCATGTAGAGCGCTTCCCAAGCCAGATCGCGGGCTTCACGATGTTCTTCTGCGCGATGTTCACGTTCCCATTCTTCCAATTCCTGCCGCGTACGGCTTAGGTAGTTCCAACTGGTGTTGTCTTCGGGGTGGCCGATCCAAATCTTAAAATTATGGTTTATCCAGGAACCCGAAAAAAGGCGAGGCAATTTCGCCTGCGGCGGGTGCTCGCGCAGAAAGTCGCCCACCCGGACCGTCACCACATCCTCGGCTTGGGAAAGCGCCTCGTAAAGACGATGAAAAAAATCCAACCCGTTCTGGGGGTAATACTCCCAGGCGTTTTCGCCGTCTAAAATAATTGAGACCAAATGCGGCCCCCCGGGTTTTCCGCGCAGAGATTCCCGCAGGGTGCGCAGACGGTGCATAAGATTGGCCACAGCGTCCTTGGGATCCCACTTGCCGTAGACAAAACCGATCTGATCCGAAAGCTCATGGTCTCGAAAAATCAAGTTCAGGCCGTGCCCGCCGGCGAGATCCAACCGATAGGGGCGGTAAAGGAAGTCCGGTTTGAACGCCTGACCGGGCTGCATCTGCGCCAATTCCTCGGCCAAGCTCTTTCCCAAGATCTCCTCATCGGTGGCGATCCATTGGATGCCCGCCTCGGCGATCAACTGCGCCACTTGGGGTGAAACCGAACCTTCGGAAGGCCACATGCCGGCCGGGGGTGCGCCGAACAAATCCTGGTGATAACGCACGGACTTGCGAATCTGCTCACGCGCATCCTCCGGGTGCACAAAACGTTCGGGCAACTGAATGTTGAACATCGCTTCGCGGGCCACCTCGGTATCGCACAAAAGCGGCAAAATGGGATGATAAAACGGCGTGGTGGTCAGTTCAATCTGTCCGGCTTCCTGCAGGGCGCGATATTGGGGAATGACCCGCTTGAGCATATCCGCATGCACGTTTAAAACCGCGAGTTTTTCCGCCTCCGTAAACCCTCTGCCCTTTTTCGGTATGTTTTGAAGTTCCGGCCGACGCGCCCGTTCCAGCGGATCAATCCAAACCCAGTTGTACCAAACCTGCAAGTCCAAGAAATCCTGATCTGAAAAAAGCGCCAGACGGGACTCCAAATCCTCATCTTTTACCGAGGAACCCCGGCGGGCGAGCAAATCCGAATATCCGGGATAGGGTTGAATCATATGCTCAGTGTTGGCAAAAAAGAAAAAATGCAGGATTTGCCGGCGCTGGGCACTGGTCAAATCAGAGGCCGGCACACGGGACAACTCGAGCATCGCGTCCGAATCCCCTTGATTATAAAGGTGAATCTGCTTCAACAGGCTGGGGACCAGGTTAAAATTGGCTTTGACCTTCGGGTACTGCGCGAGTTGATTCGGTAAAAAATAATAATCTTTGGTGGCATGCAACCGCACCCAGGGCATGTTGCAGGTTCCGTTGTTGGGCTCGCGGTAATAAGGCTGATGCATGTGCCAAACAAACGCCACCTGAAGCCGATCATCCGCCATACTGCCTCCACCGTGCGGCCATTGCCGGCCGCATCTAAATTTTTAATTTTGGCGCCATCTCCGCTTGCAGCGCCGGCCAAACGTCTTCTTCGCGAGTTAAATCGAACCAAGTAATGCGTTCATTGGCATTAAACCACGTCAGTTGGCGCTTAATATAGCGCCGCGTATCCCGTTTGATCAAGGCCACCGTCTGATCCCAGGACAATTCTCCTTGCAGGTGCCTGGCCAAATGCGAATACCCCAAGGCCTGAAAAGCCGGGCACTTCGCATCCAAGCCCTGTTCCAGCAGGTGTTTGACTTCGTCCAACCAACCTTGCGTCAACCAGTCATCAATCCGCTTTTCCGCGCGGGCGTAAAGTTCCGCGCGCGGACGAGTCACACCCAGCCAAATCGCCGGATGAAGCTCTTGGGCAGGTTGGTCTCTTAGTACCGAAGCCGGTTGTCCGGTCAATTGGATGATTTCCAAGGCCCGAATCACGCGGAGTCGGTCTCCCACGGGCAAACGCTCGGCCGTGATGGGGTCCAGACGCGCGAGTTCCGCGTGCATGGCCTCGGGGCCTTCTTCTTTGGCCCGTTGTTCCAGCCGGGCGCGCAAGGCCGTGTCCGAGGGCGGCGTGGCGGCCATACCGTCCACCAAAGCCCGGATCCATAACCCCGTGCCGCCCACGATAAAAGCCGGAATGCCGCGGCTTTCCAAATCCTGCAACCGCGCTTTTGCCAAACGGGCATATTCCGCAGCCGTCACCACCGTATGCGGAGAGACGGCCGAGATCAGGTGATGTTTCACCCGGACGCATTCCTGAAGCGAGGGTTTTCCGGTCCCCACGTTGAAATCCCTATAAATCTGTCGGGAGTCAGCGGAAACAATCTCTCCCTGAAAAAATTCGGCCAGCCGGATCCCCAGCGCGGTTTTCCCCGCCCCCGTTGGGCCAACCAGAACCAC
>JAAXVQ010000520.1 GCA_013335425.1 Candidatus Firestoneibacteriota bacterium
CATTTCCCGGTGACGCATGATGTTTTCCAACATCATGATGGCATCGTCGACCACAATGCCGATGACCAAACTTAACGCCATCAACGTAAACGTATTTAAAGTAAAACCCGCGAAATATAAAACTAAAAAAGTGCCGACCACCGAGGTGGGAATCGCCAGGAGCACGTTGACGGTTGAAGACCACGAACCCAAGAACAACCAGCAGACCAAAGCGGTTAAAATGGCCGAAAGGATCAGCGTGAAATTCATGTCTCCGACGGCGCGCTCCGTAAATTGCGTGTTGTCGACATTGACCGCCAAACGCACCCCGGGAGGGAGGATTTTTTCCACTTCCTGCATACGTTGTTTGACGGCCCGCGCCACTTTGACTTCGTTGGATCCGCGCTGTTTGATGATGCCCATGCCCACCGCGGGGCGCCCCATACCCCGGCCGATCCGGCGAATGTCGGCCAAGCCCTCTTCCACCTTGGCCACTTGTCCCAAACGCATGGACACGTAATTGGGCTGCCCGCCGCGGCTGTTGATGATCAAGTTCTCGAATTCCTGAACCGAGGCGGCTTCCCCAAGCAAACGCACGTTCAGTTCCTTTTTGCCGCTGTTGACGAATCCGGCGGGAAGTTCGGAATGTTCCCGACCCACCGTGTTGACAACATCGTTTACCGTCAACATGGATTTGTTTAAGGCGCGATCCGAAACCCAAATCCTCAGATTGGGATCGATATAACCCATTTGCTGCACATCTCCCACGCCCTCCACGGTAGAAAATTTTGAAATAAGCACATCGCGGACATAGGCCATCAACTTAGGCCGGGGCAACGACTCGCTTTCCACCGCCAACATGATGATGGGGTTGTCTTCCGGGTTGGTTTTTCGAACTTCAACCGGGTCCAAATCCTTGGGAAGATTACGCAGAATGCTTTGAATTTTGGCTTCGACATCTTGCTGAGCCAAATCAATATTGCGGTCCAACTCAAATTCAACCGTGACTCCCGCCGAGCCGTTGCGGGAAGAGGAACTGATGGAGCGTACACCTTGGATGGTCATCATGGAACCTTCAATCACGTCCACCACATCGGTTTCCATAATTTCCGGAGCGGCTCCGGTTAGGCGCAGAGAGATGGAGATGACCGGATAATCCACGTCCGGCAATTGGCTGACGCCCATGCGTGAAAAGGCGATGCCGCCGAAAATAATCAGAGCAGCCATAATCATCCAGGCAAAAACCGGCCGGCGGATCGAAAGATCGGATAAAGTCATAAAGCCATTCCTCCTCAAAGGTGGTTCAGACAAACTTAACCGCAGGTTAGAAAATCGATTTTGGCAAATTTAAACAAAAGTACGAATGTCACCTCAAGCATATCGAGAGGTCTTCTAAAAATCTTTAGAATAAAGGCTAGCAGGGTGATGAAAAACCCCGGTGGAGCAGCTCTTGAGGTCCAGGTGCGCAAGCCGCTCGCCTCGGAGAGGCTCGCTCGAATCGGAAATCCTTTTGCTGATAAGGATTTCCTCAACGCTTGCTCACCCGGACCCCAAGAGCTCTTCCGCGTCCG
>JAAXVQ010000202.1 GCA_013335425.1 Candidatus Firestoneibacteriota bacterium
ATCTAGCGCTTCGCGGGCGTGCTCCGCCATGACGTGCGCGACCACGGACTTCAGCGGCTCAATGGGAAATGCCGCGGGGTTCGGCAACCCGCCGGCAAAACTGATCATCTCGGGATTATCCAGCAATTTCAGCAATTCCCGGATTTCCGAAGCCCGCATGGTCCGGGAACTTTGCGAGAAAAGGGGTTCGCAGGTCATTTTCATGGCCGTACCTCCTGGCTGGCCCTAAAATAAAAAACCGGGTAAAAAAAAAGCCCTAAGGCAGCAGCCTTAGGGCTTGGAAACGGCCGATGTCGGCTTAAACCGCCGCCTTGGCTTTCACCGCAGATTCTGTTGCCGCGGGCAGGATCGAAATAAATCTCCGGCCTTTATCGCTGCCTTCAAACTTGACCACACCATCCGCCATGGCGAAAAGCGTGTTGTCGCGCCCCATGCCGACATTTTGCCCGGCCTTGAAGCGGGTGCCGTGCTGGCGCACCAAAATACTGCCCGCCGTGACGACCTGGCCTCCGAAACGCTTGCAGCCCAGTCTTTGTCCCGGCGAATTGCGTCCGTTGCGAGAAGAACCTACACCTTTTTTATGTGCCATGACTTCTGTTGCCTCCCGATTACGCGGTAACTACATCGACGATTTTAATCTGCGTGTAATACTGCCGATGTCCGCGGACTTTTTCCGAATGTTTGCGGGGTTTGTACGTGTAGGCGAAAACCTTCTTGGCCCGCCCTTGGCGGATCACTTCGCCGATTACCTTGGCCCCGGCCACCTGGGGGCGCCCCACGGTGACTTTGTCCCCGTCGCTGACGAGCAAAACGCGCTCCAATTCAACGGTTTTCCCAACTTCAGCGTCCAAATGTTCCACCTTCAGCAAGGCGCCTTTTTCCGCTTTATACTGCTTACCGCCGGTCTCGATCACTGCAAACATAACATGCCTCCTCACAAAAACCGGCCCCCTCGTTTTTCGGCCGGAATAGGAAAAGAGACTATATCCAAAACTCGATTTTTAGTCAAGCGTTTTTAAAATTTATTTTCAAGATATTATGCTCAAAATTTACGCCCCCGGGCTCAAGGCTTCCCCGTACGGACCGATGAGAAGCACTTGACAGTCCCGTCGGGAAAATTTATGATGCCTGTATTGCGGATACGCCGCAGACGGCGTTTCCCAGATAACCTCCGGAGGTACCGGTGCCGAAACTTACTGCAACCTTGAAACCGAACCGGCGACCCGACCTTATCTTTTTACAAAAAACCGCCGCCTGGGTGCTCATGGCGGTTCTAACCGCCGCTTGCGCGCGCCAGAGCCCCTGGATGCAGTCCAACAAAAAAGTAATGTCCCTCTATCATGACGGTCACTATGCCCAGGCTATCGTGGAAGCTCGCGTCGGGGTCACCCTGGCGGAAAAAGAATACGGCAGCGGGCACCCTTATGTGGCCTCGGCTCTGAGCAACCTGGTTTTCCTCTACGGATTGCAAGCCGATTATGCCCAAGCAAAAATTCTGCTGCAACAAACCCTCATTCTCAAGGTCAAGCAACTCGGCCCCGACCATCTGACCATCGGCCTGATTATGCTTCATCTGTCCCAAATTTTTCGCTACGAAGGGGATTATGCCCACGCCGAAGAAGCGGGCGCGAACGCCCTGGCTATTTTGAAAAAACAGTTGCCCGCCAATCACCCCAATCTCACCGAGGCACTCAACAATCTCGCTTATATCTACGATGCGGAAAAGAAAAACCAGGAAGCCGAGAAGCTTTATACCGAAGCGTTGAGCATCCATGAAAGTCTCTATGGCCGCGAAGACCCGGCCTTGACGACCTATCTTTCCAATTTGGAAAATTTATATCGTCGGGAGGGCAGGTTTGGTGATGCCGTCGCCATTTCATCCCGACGCCTTTCCCTCAAAGCCGCCTCGGCCGCCAAGGATCCCCGCGGCTATGTGCAGGCGCTGATCAATTTGGGCACACTTTACTCGGAAGGCGGGCGGGGTGCGCAGGCCGAACCGCTTTTCCGGCAAGCCTTGGAAATGGACCGTCGGGATTTGGGGAAACTGCATCCGCTGGTGGCCATGGATCTGGCCAATCTTGCGGAAGTGGTCGCAACTCAGAAGCGCTATGGTGAGGCCGACGCCCTATATAAAATGGCGCTGGCCATCGAAGAAAAAATTTTCCCGCCCAATCATTCCAGCCGGCTTAAAACCACCCGGCAATATGCCGCCTTGCTGCACCGCTTGGGTCGGTCCGGCGAAGCCGCGCTTTGGGAAAAAAAACTTAAGGATTTTTAAGACATTTTTGACTGTCCGCGCAAAATCCTTAACCCCCTTGAACCGGCATTACCGCCTGGGGCATGAGAATTTCCTTGATGACCCCGGCAGCTCGACCATAAAAAGATTTCCGGCTCCGGTCGGGATTGAACCTTTCGCCTATTTTTTAACCACGGCAATTTTTTGTATTCCCAACCAGGTTCCCTGTCCGGCCATGTCCAGAAAATGCGTGCGGCATAAATAAATACCCGGGGCCACCCCGCTCGAAAATGCCTCATTTGTGCAGGATACCTATAATTATAGCATAATCAACAAATAAACTCCGGGGGCGTTTACAGCGCTGGTCCCACGGCCCCAGCCGACCGAGATCGGCGGCGCTCAAGGCTGAGGGATGCGCCCTGCTGCGACATCCCGGTAGAGCGCCACCAGGCGTTGGCGAATGCGTTGCCTTTCAAACTGCGAGAGGATATTTTTGGAAATCCTTTGCCCTTGCCGCCGAAACGATGCTTCCCCCGCCATCCGCCGCGTCAGGGCGATAAATTCATCCGTGTTTTTCGCTTTCAAGTAGGGCGCTTGGTAAAGTCGGACATATTCCGGCAGGTCGCGGTAAATCACCGGCAAGCCGGCGGCCGCGGCTTCCACGGGCACCAGGGGACAATTTTCCTGAAAGCTGGGGAAAAGCAGCAGATCGGCCGCATTGTAAATCAGGGGCATTTTTTCCAGGTCAAACAAACCGGGAAATTTTACCTGCGGGCCGGCGGCGGCCATGCGCCGGTTGAGTTTGACGATGCCTTCGGTCATAACCCCAAAAGGACGCCCGCCCGCCCAGACAAAGGTATATTCCGGACAAGCGGCGGCGACGTCCAGAAAGTCCTCCACGCCTTTCCGGCTTTGCAACTGCCCCACGCCCAGGACCACAAACGCATCTTTTGGCAGCCCCAAAAGTTTTCGCCCCTGAGCCCGGCGCGCGGGAGAAGCGGCAAACTTTTCCGTGTCAATGGGGTTGAATATCCGGACAATGGGCGTCCCGGCATTGAGCGCCCGGATGGCCTCTTCCACCATGGGGGAAATGGCGATGCAGACCGTGGCATAAGCATAAACCCGCTTAAAATACCAGCGGACGAAGGGCATGAGCAATCTCCAGGCGGGCAATGATCCTTTGATGGAATCGGGAATGACATGCACCGTGTAAATCCGGCGCCCGGGGTAGCGTCTGCCCTTCCAAAAAAAATAAGGGCCGTAGGTGTGGGCATGCATCACATCACCCCAGCCCTGCTGGTTGACCAGCACCTCGAGGTCGTCTTGGGACTTCAGCAAAGCGACGCAATCGACAAACGCCGTGTGTACGCCCTGCCCTTTCATCATATATTCGGTCTCCGAAACCACATGAACCCGGAACTTTTTTTTTGCGATGGGCATTCGGCGCCTCCCCTTTTATGCCGGCCATGGATTTAAACGGGCATTGCAAACACCCGGTAGGTCTTGGTCCGTTTCGCGCCCGAAACATTGAGGGTGTGGGTAAGCGAGTGGTTGTCCTCGGGGATCCAGGAGAGCTCTCCCCCGGTATAACCCAAATCCCGGGCTTGCCGGAAAGACTCAAGGTAAAGGAGGGTTTCCAACCCACGTTTCTGATAGGCCCGACGCACGCCCAGCAGGGCAAAGCGCAGGGTCCTAATTTTTTTGGAATACCAATAAAATTTCATCATGTCCGTAATGCGGACGCGCCCGTTGAAACGCTTGAGGACTTGGTTGTAGTCGGGAAGCACCAGGGAGAACGCCACGGGTTTGCCCTTGACCTCCACAAAATTGACCAATTCGGGGACGATCACCAGCTTAAGCTTGTCCATGAAATACTTCAGATCCTCGCGCCCCAGCGGGGTGAACCCGAAGCCCTGCTCATGGGCGTCGTTTAAAATGTCCATAATATAGCCCATATCTTTACGGAAGCGGACCGGCCGCAGCGAACGCACGGTCACGTCGGGTTTCGATTGTACGTGTCCGGCCAGTTTATTCAATCGCTCGGGCAGTTCGGCGTGCAGCTCCAACCAGTAGGCATACAAATCCTGGCTCTTGCTCAACCCGTATTTTTCAAAAAAAGCGGCATAATAAGGCGGATGGTAGGGCATCATGATGGCGGGCGACGCGTCGAACCCTTCGATCAGGCAACCCATGCCGTCGAGTTGGGAAAACGCCAGGGGGCCGCGCATGGTCTCCAAACCCCGGGTGCGCAGCCAAGACCGGGCTGCGTCAAGCAGGGCTGCGGCTGCGCCATAATCATCGTCCACTTCAAAAAATCCGAACCACCCCGACTTCTCGTCATGGTGGCGATTGGCACGCCGATCCACCCCGGCCACAATGCGCCCCACCACCGCGTCTCCGCGTCGTGCCAGAAACGCCTGGGCGTCGCCGTGCCGGAAATACACGTTTTTTTCCGGGTCAAAAAGAGTTTCC
>JAAXVQ010000521.1 GCA_013335425.1 Candidatus Firestoneibacteriota bacterium
CCGGTCGCGGACGCGCAGGCGCTCGTCGAAGCGGCGCGCACGCGATTGCGGCTCTGGGGTGTCGACACCGAGCA
Organism: Candidatus Firestoneibacteriota bacterium; assembly: GCA_013335425.1. Taxonomy (GTDB): domain Bacteria; phylum Oederibacteriota; class JAAXVQ01; order JAAXVQ01; family JAAXVQ01; genus JAAXVQ01. The sequence goes on from JAAXVQ010000521.1 coordinate 75, forward strand.
GATCGCGACCATTGAGCGCGAGGGGCGCGCGGCCTTGCATTGCGTGGGGTATTCTCCCGTGCGTTGGCAGCTCGACGGCGAAGTGCTGGACGATTTGGTCGGGCACTCGGGGCAGGAAGCCGCCCTGGAAGTGCTGGCCACCTTTTTGCCGCGCCAGGTGGTGGACTCGCTCTTGGCGGTCCTGCGCCGCGTGGAGCTGCAGGCTTCGTCGCTCACGTTGGAACCCATTGCCGCCATGGAGGCCACGATTCCCGCCGATTTGCGGCGCATGAACCTGGCGCTGGTGGACATCGGCGCCGGCACCTCGGACATTGCCCTGACCCGCTCGGGTTCCGTCTGCGCTTATGCCATGGTCACCGAGGCCGGGGATGAAATCACCGAACATTTGTGCGACCATTACCTGCTGGAATTCTCCGAGGCCGAACGCCTGAAACGCGAAGTGGAAACCACCGGAGCCGCACCCTTGGCCTTCACGACCCTGCTGGGGCAGGCGCTGAAACGTCCGGCGGCGGAAGTACGGGGCGTGCTGGCGCCGGCGGTGGAGAAATTGGCCGCCGCTATTGCCGAACGCATCCGCAGCCTCAACCACGGAGCACCCCGGGCCGTGGTCATGGTGGGGGGCGGCAGCGCCACCCCGGGCTTGGGGCCGCAGTTGGCCCGGGCCTTGGAACTGGAACCGGAACGCGTGGGCGTGCGCGGCCCGGGCACCATCCCCGAATTGGAAGACCCCACGGGCGTACTCGGGGGCATCGAAGCGGTCACCCCCTTGGGGATCGCGCTCGCAGCCCTGCGGGGACGGAGTCTGGATTTTTTCAACGTGAAGGTCAACGGGCAAAGCGTGCAATTGCTGGTCCTGCAGTCCAATTCCACGGTTTTTGACGCCCTGGTTTCGGCCGGTCATGAAATCAAGCGCTTGGTTCCCCGTCCGGGGCAGGCCGTCACCTATACCGTACAGGGGAAACTGCAGGTGTTGCGCGGTACCTTGGGTACACCGGCGGTCATCCGTTTGAACCACCAGCCGGCCACCTTGGATTCCCCCTTGGCCGAAGGCGATGCGCTCAGCGTGACCGAAGCCGTCGACGGCGAGGACGCCCGTTTGGATCTGCAAGCCGTGCCGCGCCCCGCAGGACCGGTTTGGTGCAACATCAACGACCGGCATGCGGATTTGAACCTGGTGCTGGCCCTGCAGGGTGAACCCATAACCCCGGACCAGGCGCTGCCCGATCGCGCCGCTTTGGAGTGGGTTTCGGATCAAACCTTGGGCGAACTCTGCCCGGAATTGTCGGCAGCCGAAACCGAGACGGCGTTTCAAGTGCGCTTAAACGGAGAAGTCCGTCGGCTGGATGCCAAGCGCCTGACCATCAACGCCAACCAAAGTCCGGTGGGCACGGATTACCGGCCGCGTCCCGACGACCGCATCAGTTGGTCCCGCTCCGGCGGAGCGTTGCATGTTCAGGATTTGGTGGGCACGCT
>JAAXVQ010000203.1 GCA_013335425.1 Candidatus Firestoneibacteriota bacterium
CGCATCCTCCAATTAATTATGAAACGGGTTTCCCCGCGATTTTCGTTTTAACACCTACTGTTGAAAAAACAAATTGACAGGTATGGCTGATTATTCACCCAACACGGTTACGGCCATTTCCCGCAGCCGCGGGCCGTCGAATTCGCAAAAATAAATACCCTGCCAAGTTCCCAGCACCAACCGTCCTTGGACGACCGGAAGTGTGACCGAGGCACCCAAAAGTGAGGCTTTAAGATGCGCGTCGGAATTGCCTTCGGAGTGCCGGTAGGCCGGGTTTTCAGCCAAACGTTCCAGTTGGGCGAGCAGATCACCCACCACATCCGGGTCCGCATTTTCATTGATGGTCATGCCTGCGGTCGTGTGCATGGCCTGAGCCGTCAACAGGCCCGACGCCACCCGCGCTTCCTCCACCGCCGCCTGCAATCGGGCGGTGACATCGATCATCTCCGCCCGGCGCCGGGTCTCCACAACCAATTTACGAAACCAAGTTTGCATGCGGCGGCCGAATTATTCTACGGTGACGCTTTTGGCCAAGTTGCGCGGCTGATCCACATCGCAGCCCCGTTTGACGGCCACGTGATAGGCCAGCAGCTGCAGGGGAATCACGTTGAGCAGCGGGCTGATGGATTCTTCCATGGGCGGCATTTCAATCACCCAGTCCGCTTTCTTGGGAACTTCGCGGTTGCCCCGGGTCACCAACGCCAGCACCGAGCCGTCGCGGGTCTTCACTTCCTGGATGTTGCTGATCACTTTTTCCAGCACCGAAGAATTGGTGGCCAGCGTCACCACCGGCATGCGCCCGTCGATGAGCGCAATGGGACCGTGTTTCATCTCACCGGCCGGGTAGCCTTCGGCGTGGATGTAGGAAATTTCCTTAAGTTTGAGCGCGCCTTCCAAGGCGATGGGATAATTGATCCCGCGCCCGAGGTAAAGAAAATCCTTATTCTTAAAGAGCAGCGCCGACAATTCCTGAATGTGCGCATCGGTTTTAAGCACTTTTTCCATCAAGCGCGGCACGCCGCGAAGCCGGTCCATGTGCACCGTGGCCTTGGCCGCGCTGAGGTTGCCCGACTTGCGCCCCAGAAAAAGAGCCAGCAGATGCAATGCCGCCAGCTGCGCGGTGAACGCTTTGGTGGAGGCCACGCCGATCTCGGGTCCGGCATGGGTATAAAGCGTGCCGTGCGCTTCCCGGGTCATGGACGAGCCCAGCACATTGCAAATCGTCAAAGTCTGCGCTTGGCGCTTTTTGGCTTCCTGCAAAGCCGCCAGCGTATCGGCCGTTTCCCCGGACTGGCTGATGAGCACCACCAGGCTCTGCCGGTCGACCAAAGGCGACCGATAACGGAATTCCGAAGCAAAATCCACTTCGGTGGGAATGCCCGCCAAACTTTCAATTAAGAACTTGCCCACCAGGGCCGCATGCCAGGACGTACCGCAGGCCACCAGAAAAATCCGCCGGAAATTCTTCACTTCCGCAGCGGTTAAATGCGCCGAATCCAAGATCACCTCGCCGCCCAGGCCGGAAACACGGCCGCGCAGAGTGTCCTCAATGACTTGGGGCTGTTCAAAAATCTCCTTGAGCATGAAGTGCTTGTAGCCGCCCTTTTCCGCCTGCAGGGCGTCCCAGGTGATATGGTCCGGCTTGCGCACCACGGCGCGTCCCTCGGCATTGGTCAGCTTGACGCCCGCGGGGGTGATCACCACCAGTTCATTGTCGGCCACATAAAGCACTTCACGGGTGTGCGGCAGCAGCGCAGGCACATCCGAAGCAATGAAAAATTCTTTGTTCCCGAGCCCGACAATCAGCGGGCTGCCGCGGCGCGCGGCTACGATCTTCTGAGGTTCGCGCTGACTGACCACGCCCAAGGCAAACGTGCCCTTGACCCGGGCTACGGCCCGGCGCACCGCGGTTTCCAGGGGAGTTCCCGGACGATAGTACTTGTCGATCAAGTGGGCAAAAACTTCCGAGTCCGTGTCCGAGGCAAATTTGTAACCCGCCTTCTCCAGCTCCTGGTGCAGGGCCCGGTCGTTTTCAATGATGCCGTTGTGCACCACGGCCAAGGTCCCGTCCGTGTTGGTATGCGGATGGGCGTTTTCCTCACTGGGGCGGCCGTGCGTGGCCCAGCGCGTGTGACCCAGACCGACCACGGATTTTAAGGGTGACCGGGCCACCAGCTCGACCAGGTGCTTGAGCTTTCCCTGGCAGCGCCGCAGTTCCAAGCGGCCGCGGGAAATCACCGCCAACCCGGCGGAATCATAACCGCGGTATTCCAATTTTTGCAAACCGTCGAGCAGGATCGGAACTGCTTCCTGCTGCCCCACATACCCGACAATTCCGCACATAGCGCACCTCGCAACCTTTTAAGGCGAACGGCCGTTCGCCCCTATGAATAATTACACGCCTTTGTAGGGAACAGGCATGCCTGTTCCCTACAACTAAAGAATTTATTCCACCAACGAAAGCATTTCCCGCACTGCCAAATCCAAGCCCACGAACACAGCCCGGGAAATAATCGAATGACCGATGTTCAAATCTTCCATGCCGCTGATATCGGCCACGGGTTTGACGTTGCGGTAATTCAAGCCGTGCCCGGCATTGACCCGCAGCCCATGGGCAAGCGCCGCCTCGGCGCCGGTGAGCAGGCGGGCGTATTCTTTTTCAATGAGCAAATCACCCCGGGCCTGCGCATAACGCCCCGTGTGCAGTTCCACCACCTGAGCCTCCGCCGCGTGGGCCGCCTCGATCTGACGCAAATCCGGCTCAATAAATAACGAAACCGTGATGCCGGTCGCGCGCAGGCGCTGCACCACGGCGCGCAGACGCTCCGTTTGTCCGGCCGCGTCCAGGCCGCCTTCGGTGGTCAGCTCCTGGCGTTTTTCAGGCACCAAGGTGCACTCGTCGGGTTTAACGCGGCAGGCAATCGCGACCATTTCGTCGGTGGGCGCCATTTCCAAATTGAACTTCGTCTGCACCACCTGACGCAATAGCTCAATGTCGCGGTCCTGCATATGCCGCCGGTCTTCGCGCAGATGCGCGGTGATCCCGGCAGCACCGGCCATTTCCGCCAAAACCGCGGCCGCCACCGTGTCGGGTTCCTGGCCGCCCCGCGCCTGGCGCAGGGTGGCCACGTGATCAATGTTTACGCACAGGTGAGCCATGTCAGCGTCCTCCTCTTGCCGTCCCCCAGCGTGTCGTCCACGGCGTCGGCAATGCGTTCGCCCCAACTTAGAGCCGCGTCGCGGTTTTCCGCTTCCACCATGATGCGCGCCAGCGGTTCGGTGCCCGAGTAACGCAAATTCACACGCCCCCGGTCTTTGAGCTCGCGTTGGGCGGCCGCCACTTCCTGCTTGACTTTGGGCAGGCTCAGCAAGTCGGGGCGTTTGGAAACCGAAACATTGATCAGCACCTGCGGAAAATCCTGCCAGGTGCCGGCCAGCTCGGAAAGCTCCCGGTCCTCGGCGCCGACCACGCGTAAAACTTCCAAGGCCGTCACCAGACCGTCACCCGTAGGCGAGAGCGCCGGCAGCAAGATATGCCCGGATTGTTCGCCGCCTAAAATCGCCTTGTGTTGCCTCATCATCCGGGCCACATATTTGTCCCCCACCGCCGCCCGCAGCAACCGGATGCCCCGGCTTTTCAAATAAACTTCCAAGCCCAAGTTGCTCATGACCGTGGCCACCACGCACTTGCCCGCCAACTTTCCCCGGCGTGCATAGTGGGTCGCCAAAAGCCCGAGGATGCGGTCGCCGTTGATCACGTTCCCGCGTTCGTCGGTGAGCATCACCCGGTCGCCGTCCCCGTCAAAAGCCAGCCCCACATCGGCCTGATGCTTGCGGACCGCGGCGGCCGCTTTCTCGGGATGCAGAGAACCGCACCGATCGTTGATGTTCAGGCCGTCGGGCTGATCCGACAGGTAGCGTGCCTTTACGCCGAGTCCGGAAAAAACCAAAGGAACCGTGCGGCAAGTCGCGCCGTTGGCCAAGTCCGCCACCAAACGCAAACCCGCAATCCGGGCCGGCTTAAAGTGCCTGACCCAATCCGCCGTGTACGCTGCCACGGCTTGCGCCGCCACGGTTTCCACCCGCCCCACATGCACGCCGGTTTTGACCCCGCCCGGGGCGGCGCGCTCCAAAATCTTCTCCAAACCCAGTTCCCAGGCTTCAGGAAATTTCCCGCCCTCGGCGGAGAAATATTTGATGCCGTTGTCCAGCGCGGGATTGTGCGAAGCTGAAATCACGATGCCCGTGTCCAAGCCGAAGTGCCGCGTCAGGTGCGAAACCGCCGGGGTGGGAATCACGCCGAAGGACACTACGTCCGCACCGCCGCTGGACAACCCCGCCGTCAGGCTCGCGGCCAGCATGCCCGAGGAAATACGCGTATCCCAACCCAAGCCCACCCGCCCGCGACGATGTAAATGGCGCGCCAGCAAGGCGGCGGTGGCCTCTCCCAATTTCAAGACCTGCCCGGCGCTCAGCGGGCCCGCATTGGCCAGCCCGCGAATCCCGTCCGTGCCGAATAATTTCGGTTGCGCTTTTTTCATATCCCTCGCCTTTTTGGCCGCCGGGTCACCCAACCCCGTCCGCCGGTTTCATCCCTATTTTGAAAGCCAAAACCGTCCCCGCGACGTTCGCCGGCCCGGGGATTTTTGGACATTGGGCGGTATCTTAGCACAGCGGCAGAGCGAGGGCAAACAA
>JAAXVQ010000204.1 GCA_013335425.1 Candidatus Firestoneibacteriota bacterium
CCAACGCGTTGAGGCCCGGGGATGTGATTTCCGGACTCAACGGCCAGGCCGTGGATGATTGGGAAAAGTTCACCGAACGCCTCAACGCGTTGGCAACTACGGCGCCGGGAAAAGCCGTCAATCTGGAAGTGGTGCGGCAGGCGCAAACCCGCACGCTGGCCGTCAGCCCCAAAGAGGACGAAAAAAGCAAGCGCTGGATTTTGGGCATCACCATCGCGCCGGCGGGCACCAACGTGGTGGAGCGGGTGCTGGTGGGCACGCCCGCCGAGGCCGCGGGGCTTAAAGACGGCGACCGCATCCTGGCCGTGGAAGGGCAGGGCGTTTGGACCAAATATGATTTTCAAAACGCGGTTTGGCCGCGGGCTGAAAAGTCCACCCGCTTGCGCTTTCAACGCGGGCAGGACGTGTTGGAGCGCACCGTGACCCCCATGCTGCAGAACCTTCCCGGGCAGGGGCGCGTGGGCGTTATCGGCGTTCAGTTCAAGTCCTCGGATCACCAGCGCAAGCTGAGTTACCCGTTTTTGGCCGCCTATCGGTTGGGGGCGGTGCAGACATGGACCATCGGCACCGCCATTTTCACCTCCCTGGGGGAAATGTTTTCCGGGAAGATTTCCGCCCGGGATTCCGTCGGCGGGCCCATCAGCATCGTGCGCATGGCCGGGCAGGAAGCGCGCACGGGGATCGTGGAATTTTTATTTTTTCTCGCCGGGATTTCGGTGATGCTGGGGGTTTTGAATTTGCTTCCCATCCCAATTTTGGACGGCGGCACGGCCGTGTTTTTTATCCTGGAGGGCATTTTGGGGCACCCGGTTTCCGTCAAGGTTCAGGAAGTTTTTCAGCGCGTAGGCTTTGCCCTGTTGATGGCCCTGATGGTCTTTGCCACCTACAATGACATCAGCAAACTGCTGTCGCCGCTTTTGGGTATTCGGCCATGACGCCGCATCGGCAACGCACGCGCCGCGTCCGTGTGGGCAAGCTCGCCCTGGGGCACGGCGCCCCGGTGGTGGTGCAGTCCATGACGACCACAAGCCCCCGCCAGGTCAAAGCCACGCTCGCCCAAATAAGGAAATTGGCCAATGCCGGCTGCGAACTGGTGCGCGTGGCCGTACCCGACGAAGGCGCGGCTCAAGCGTTGTCCGCGGTCACGGCCGCCTCGTCTTTACCCGTGGTGGCCGATATTCATTTCAGCGCCGAACTGGCGCATTTGGCCCTGGCCGCCGGCGTGGCCAAGGTGCGGATCAATCCGGGCAATTTGGGCGCGGAGAAGGCGCTGGAGGTCGGGCGGGACGCTCGCGACCGGGGTGTGGCCGTGCGCATCGGCGTCAATTCCGGTTCCGTGCCCGAAGCGCGCCGCCGGGGTGCCAAAACCCCGGGCGCCCTGGGCAAAGTCATGGCCGAATTGGCTTTGGAATATGCCCAAGGCTTTGAGAAAATTGGGCACAAAGCGCTGGTGCTATCCGTGAAATCCTCGGACGTGCTGGCGTCGCTGGCCGCCTACCGGTATTTAGCGCAACACACGCTTTGGCCTCTGCACTTGGGCATCACCGAAGCCGGCAGCGTGCTTACCGGCGCCGTGAAGAGCGCGGCGGGTTTGAGCCCCCTGCTGTTGGAGGGCATCGGCGACACCCTGCGGGTTTCCTTAACAGGAGACCCGGTGCAGGAAATTCCCGTGGCCAACCAACTCCTCGCAGTTACCGGTGTACGGCGCCGGGGCGTGGAAGTCATTGCCTGCCCCACCTGCGGGCGCACCCAGGGCGACTTGACGGCCATGCTCGCACGCGTGGAGCGCGAACTGGCGTTTGAAATGCGTCCGCTCACCGTGGCCGTGATGGGGTGCGTGGTCAACGGGCCCGGGGAAGCGCGGCACGCGGATTTCGGTTTGGCCGGCGCTCCCGACGGACGGTTTTTGCTCTTTGCCAAAGGCAAACCCCTGCGCAAGGTCGCGGCCGACAAAGCCGTGGACGCGCTGCTGGCGGAAATTAAAAAGTAAAGCGGCGTGGCGGGTTCTTTAGGCCCGCCCCGTTTTTAACCTTCCCCGCCAAACCCCTGCACCCTTCCGAAAATTCCCATGAGCGCCTAAAAAAAGCGTGATACAATAATTCGTTTTCCCAACGCAACAGGATAAAAATCTCGAGGCGTCCATGAGTTTTGCCCGATCCGTGGTTAAGAATGTTTTTTTCAAAGGTCTGGGCGAAGTGCTCATCCGTGGGCTTTCGTTCGCCTTTATGGTGCTCGTGGCACGGACGCTCAAAGCCGCGGATTTTGGGGCGCTGAATTTCGCTTATTCCTTCCCGCTGTTGTTCATCATCTTGGCGGATTTCGGTTTTAATCCCCTGTTGATTCGGGAGATCAGCCGGGACCCGGGGGCCGGTGCGCGGGTTTTCGGGCACATGCTGTATACCAAACTGGCTCTCTCCGGCGCTTTCGTGGTGGCTGTGGTCGCTGGGGTGGCCGTGGTGGCGCCGCCTCCCGGCACGCGGGAAGCGGTTTTCCTGCTGACGGGCTTTATGCTGTTAAACTCGTTCACGGAATTTTTCACAGCTGTTTTTCAGGCCCACCAACAAATGCAGTGGGAAGCCGGCGTGTTTACCTGGCAGAAACTTTTGCTTTTGGCGTTCGGTTTGCTGGCCTTAGGGCTGGGTTGGGGTCTGCGGGGCGTGGCCGCGGCTTATTTGGCGGCCGGGGTCTGCGGACTGGCGGCAGCCCTATGGGTTTTGCGCCGCCGGAAGTTGGTGGCCGGCGCTTGGCAATGGGATTGGGCTTTTTGGCAACGCGCTTTTGCCCAGGCACTACCCCTGACCTTGACCACGTTGTTCATCAATCTGTATTTCCGCATCGACACCACGTTGTTGACCAAATTGCGCCCCTTGTCCGAAGTCGGGTGGTACGGCGCGGCCCATAAATGCATCGAAGTGCTCATGGTGGTGCCGGCCGTGCTGGTGGCCGCGACTTTTCCCACGTTTTCAAAAATGTTTGCCGAGGACCTCGGGCGTCTGCAGCGGGCCGCAGAGCGCGTTCTGCACCTGCTTTTCATGCTGGCTGTGCCCCTGGTCGTGGGGGCCGTACTGCTGGCCCGCCCGCTCATGGCCCTGGTCTTCGGCCCGGCGTTCGCCCCGGCCGGGATCGCGCTCGCCTGGCTTTCCGTGGCGTTGGGTTTCATCTTCATTAACTATCTGCTCTCCTATTTGTTGATATCGGCTGAGCACCAGCGGCTCAACGCTCTGGTTTCGGGTTTGGCGGTCTTGGTCAGCGTGGGGGCCAATTTGCTGCTGATCCCCCGCTGGGGGTTTGCCGGCGCCGGCGCGGCGGCGGCCGTGACCGAGTTGATTTTGTTCCTGGCCTATGCGGCCTGCGTGCGCACACAAGTGTTTGCCTTGAAATTGTCAGCGCCCGGACGGGTGCTGCTGGCCGGGGTGGGTATGGGGGCGGTGGTATGGCTTCTGCGTGCCTTCCCGGTGGTGCCCCTGATTATCCTCGGCGGCCTGGTTTACGCCGGGTTGCTCTGGTTCCTGCGTGCCGTGACCCCGGAAGACTTTCGTTGGTTGCGGGAAAAAATGCAAAAAGTCGGGTAGGAACGCGCCGCGTCTCCCGGCGCATGAAAGGGAATTCATGCCAACGCCTGTTTTGTCCATCATTGTCCCCACCTGCAACCGCCGCGACTTGTTGGCGAAGTTGCTCGATTCGTTGGCGCAACTGCAGGGTCCGGCCCAAGAGTTGGAAGTCATCGTGGTTGACGACGGGTCCACGGACGGCACGCGGGCAGCCTTGGCGCAACGCCGCGATCCTTTTGAATTGCGTGTGGTTGCCAACGACCAACCCCAAGGCCCGTCCGCGGCCCGCAACCGGGGCGTGCGGGAAGCGCGCGGAGCGCTTCTCGGATTTTTAGATTCGGATGTGACGGTGAATCCCGGTTGGCGGTTGGCCGCACAGAAGCATTTTCAAAACCCGAAAATTACGGCCGTGGAAGGCGCCACCCTGCCTCCCGAAGGTTCGCCGCGCCCCACGCCCTTTACGCATTATGTCGCCAATCGTCGCGGCGGTTCCTACCAGACCTGCAATTTTCTCTGCCGTACCCGGGCTTTTCGCGAGGCGGGCGGTTTTGACGAACGTTTTTGCTGGCGTGACGTCCGGGGGAAATTGTGGCATATCCGGGAAGACACGGATTTGGCTTTTACGCTGTTGGAGGTTGGCGGTGAAATTGTGTTTGAACCCGACGCTTTGGCTTGGCACCCTTTGGTGCCGGCCTCGCCCTGGGTGTATTGGCGAGAAACTCGTTTCGGATTGCGTGAAGCTCTGTTGCGGCGTAAGCATCCGCGGCTCTACGCCCAAAAACTCAATTGGTTCGACGGTCGTTCTTTTCCGGTTTTTTATTGGGGCGTCTACGCAGCCTGCGGATTTTTGCTGGCCTCCCTTTTTGGGGGCTGGTGGCCGGGCGCGGTTTTGGGTCTTTTGGGCTGGGGCGCCGGGGCGGCGGGATCGGTTTACCTGGTGTGCCGCAAGCGGCAATGGTCGCTGCTCGATGCGGCGATTTTATTTCCCCAGTTTCTTGTGATTCCCTGGTTGCGGTTTTACTGGGTCCTGCGCGGGGAATGGTTGTTTCGGAGCAGCGGGGCTTAAACGGAGGCGGGCATGCAAATTCCAACTGGGCTTAAGGCATCGGATTGGCTGGCTTTGC
>JAAXVQ010000205.1 GCA_013335425.1 Candidatus Firestoneibacteriota bacterium
GTATAACGGTCGTTTAACCGCCAAGACGCCAAGACGCCAAGAAAACCATCCAGAAAACGCTTCTCTTTTTTTGTCTCGGCTGAAGCTTTCTTGGCGTCTTGGCGCCTTGACGGTTCAATGCGCTGTTCTTGTTTGGTGTTTTTGTTGTTCACCTTATGATACATCCACCCCGCCAGCATGGGGATCAAGGTAAACGCCACCACCCAAGCTGCCAGGTGGGTGTACACGATGGCCCAGGAAAGATCACGAAACACCTGGCCGATGATGCCTAAGACAAACACCAAAGGCAAAAACACCACCACCACCGTGGCGCTGGAGCTGGTGACCGCGCCCATCATTTCTTTGGTGCCGACGATCGCTGCTTCCACGGCACTTAACCCCGCTTCCTTATGCCGGGTAATATTTTCCACCACCACAATGGCCGCATCCACAATAAGCCCAATCCCCACGGCCAACCCGGTCATGGAAATGGTGTTTAGGGTAATGCCCTGCAGGTTCATAAAAATAAAGGTGGCAAATACCGAAGTGGGGATGGAGGCGGAAACCAGCAGCGCATCCCGCGAATTGCCGAGGAAAAGCAGAAGTACAATGAAGGCCAAAATGGCGCCCAACAAGCTTTCCTGCAGCATTTTTCGCAAGCCCGCCTTGATGAAGACAGATTGGTCGTACACCACCTTCAGGTTAATCCCCTGCGGTAATTTCTTTTTGATTTCCTCCAGCTTGTGCTTGGCTGCTTGCGCCACTGCCACGATATGCGCGTCGCCTTGCTTTAAAATGGCCAGCGATACGTTCTCCCGGCCATCATAACGGGCATAACTGGAGCGTTCTTTCAACCCGTCTTTCACGGTCCCTAATGAGCCCAGCAACACCTGCGGCTGGTCTCCCCACCGCTGCTCCCCTTCTTTGGCACGGCGGTTGGACGCCGGCAGACGCGAGCTTAGTGCGCTGGGCAGCACACGGTCCCGGTCTACCTTCACCACCACATCTTCGATCTCACGGGGAGCTAAAAAAGCGCCCATCACCCGCACCACATATTCGTAAACACTGTCTTTAATCGTCCCTGCCGGGTAGGTAATGTTGCTGCGGGACAAGGCTTCCGCAGCTTGTAAAATGGGTACTTGATGATGAGCCAATTTGGATTGGTCCAATTCCACCTGAATTTCCCGTTCCAGCCCGCCGGTAACCGAAACCGCGGCCACGCCGTTGATCTTTTCCAAAAGCTCGGCCACCGGCCGTTTGGCGATCTTGAGCAGCTCCTGCGGAGGCCGGTTGCCGGAAAGCGAGAGCACCATGACCGGCAAGGCAAAGGGGTTGAATTTTTCGATACGGGGCTCCTCCGCTTCCCGCGGCAGCTTGGTTTTCACCAAGTCCACCTTCTCGCGCAGGTTCAAAGACGCGAAATTCATGTCCACGCCCCACTGAAACTCCACGGTCACCAGGGAAATGCTTTCCTTGGAAACCGAATGAATGCGGCGCACGCCCTTGACCGTGCCGCAGGCTTCCTCAATCACTTTGGTGATGAGGGTCTCCACTTCCTGGCTGGAAGCGTTTTCGTAAGTGGTCATGACCATCAACTGCGGGAACTCGAGCGAAGGCATGAATTCCTGCGGCAGCCGCTGCCAGGAGATCCAGCCCAGGATGAAGATCAGGGCATAGACCATGCTGATGGAAACCCGCCGAGTAACAGAAAAATCGATAAATTTCATAGAAACCTCAAGAAATCAGTATTCACCGTAAAGGCGCAAAGGAATACCAAACCGACAAGATTCGCCACGCCCAATGAAAGACTCACCCTTAAACCCTCGCGTTGCCATTGTATAATTTAATTTATGGTTTGATGCTCCCTTGTCTTTTTCTTGCCTTCTTTGCGCCCTTTGCGCCTTTGCGGTGAAACTTGGGTTATTTCCCTTCTTTATACTCTTCCGCTTGCCCGAACCTTACCGTGGCGTTTTCTTGGGCGCCGGCGTAATCCGGCCGGTTGACAACGATTTCGCCCTCGTTCAGGCCTTGCAGCACCTCAACATAGTCGCGTGCTTCGTAGCCCAGGCGGACGTCCCGGATATGCGCCTGTTTTTTCCCGTCAACCACATAGACTTTTTCCTTATCCCCGACCAAACAGGTTTTCGGGATTACCGGCGTTTGCCGGTCGTAGAGGACAATGCTGCAGACCGCCGAAAGCCCGGGCCTGAGTTTCAGGCGATACTTTACCGGCAGCTCAATTTTCACCGGCGCCATGCGGCTGGTGGTGGTGACTTCCGGGGAAACACTCATCACCCGGCCGTCAATGACCACCCCCGGCAGCGAGTCTATGGTCACCTGGGCCTTCTGGTCCACCTTGATCTCGCGCACCCGGCGCTCGATAACGCTGGTCTCGACAACAAACGAATCTTCGGTGCTGACAAAATACAACACGGGCGTCTGGCGGTTGACCAGTTCGCCTTCCTGCAGCAGCACCTCGCCCAAGTAACCGTCTTTGGGGGCGGCAATAAACGTGTCCTCATAATCCTTCTTCGCGATGTTTAAAACTTCCTGCGCTTCGTCCAACTCAACTTGGGAAGCCCCCCCAACGTCAAAGAGCGCCTGTTTGCGTTTGAGGTTGATCTGCGCCTGCACCAGCCGGGCATGGGTGCGCGTATGGTCCTGCTCCGCAATCACCGTTCCCCGCTTCACGAAGTCCCCGGACTTGAAATGGTATTTGTTCAGCTTTTCATCCTGCGCGCCTTTTAACTCCAAAGACGAGCCGCGAACCGTGCCCATCAAACCCGGCAAAACATCCTGAAAATGCACGCCTTTGACTTTGAAGACCTGGACATATTTTTGGGAATCGCCTTTTTCCCCCGCCGCCTGCTGTTTGGCCTCCATGGTCTGATTATCACTGTTTTGTTTGTTCCACCAGCTTAAGCCGACCAGCAACAGCAACAGCCCGCCAATAACGCCGACCAGGTGAAAGCGATACTGTTTCACCAGCGGTATGTACTTTTTCAAGTCTTTGGCTTTAAACTTTTTCATGTTCCAACTCACCTTCCTCAATTCAATTTTCATGGCCAAAATGCAACCTGCTCAACAAGCTGTTTGACGTAAACTGTGATTTTCTTTTTGCATTTCCTGGGCGCCTTGGCGGTTCATTCCCTCGTGAATTTCAGCCTTAACCGAAAACTTTAATGTTTACGTTTTTGTCCCTTGCCGTTCTTTGCCCTACCATACCTTTGCGCCCTTTGCGCCTTTGCGACGAAACTCATTTCACGCCTTCACCAACCTTGAACTCTTCCGGCATACCCACCGCTTTTTCCAAAGCAGCCAGCGAAATCAAGTAAAACGCATACGCCTCGCGCATGGACACGCGCGCACCGGTCACCTTGTTGCGGGCTTCCGCCACGTCCGGCAGAGTAGCTTTATCGTCCCGGAGATTGATCTTTTGAATCGACAATTCGCGTTCAGCCAAGTCCACGTCCAGTTGGGAATTTCTCACCTGGGCCAACGCCTTGCGATAATTGAAATACGCCTCCCGCACCTCGTTGGCCACGTCCTGCTTGGCCTTGTCCAGGTTGAATTGGGCTTGATGGAAATGCCAAGCCGCCTCCTGCTTTTCCGCCGCACTCTTGAAGCCGTCCAGAATATTGAACGTACCGGAGGTGGTCTTGGATTCCGTCAAGCTGGACTGCCCCAGCTTGGGACTGGTCTTTTGGTTGAACCCCGACAAATCCAGCGAGTTCCAGGCAAACGGTTGTGTCAGCTTCACCCCGAAGTTGTAATCTTCCCGCAGCGACAACGCTTCGCTTTCATACGCCCCGCCGCTGCGGCCGTAAAACCCGGTCAGCTCCACCTTCGGCCAATCATAACTGTTCTTGGTTTGCAGCTCATAATGCCCGGCGTCCAACGTCAATTTTTGAATTTGAATTTCCGGATTATGCTCAAACGCCAGTTTCAGGCTCCGTTCCAGGGAGAACTCTTTCTCCTGAAAGGGGATTTCCGCCTGCGGTCGGGAGAGCGGCGGTTCTTCCAAACCCAGCACCTCGGTCCATTTCCAAAGGAACTTTTCCAAATCCGCCTGGCAACTTTGGATCTGGTACTCACATTGGCGTTTCTGGGAATTTGCCGAGAGCATCATTTTCTTCATCAACGTGCCGGCCGCATGCAGCTTGTCCGCCATGGAGGAATATCGACTAACTTCCCGATAAGCATCCTGATAGTCCGCCACATTGGCCTGAGCCCGAGCCAAGTTCCAAAACGCCTCCGTCACTTCGTAAATCATCGCTTGCCGGGTCTTTTCATATTTAAGGCGGGCGATTTTCAAATTGTCGTCCGCCTGCTTGTAAGTGGCCCACAAACGTCCGCCCTGGAAGAGCGTATAGGACATTTGCACGCCATAGCTTTGTTCCGTGAACCCCGGCGTGCCCAGCTCCACCACCGCCGCGCCTTTGGTGTATTCGCCCTTGGCCGCCAGATTCGGCCACAACTCCCGCGCCGCCTCCAAAGCCTTGGCATCCGCGACCGCGACTTCTTCCTGCGCCAGCTTCAAAGGCTGGTAATGCTGCTCCGCGAGGCGTTGACATTCGTTCATTTCTATATACTGCGCCGTTGATGTAGCACCTTCAGCTTCAGGCGTCTGCGCCTGGGCATAAAGTGAAGCCAACAAACAAACCAAACCCGTCAAATACGGAATCAA